>JAJDNW010000050.1 GCA_022340465.1 Deltaproteobacteria bacterium
CTTCGTTACGCTGTCGTCTGCACGCTCTTTGGCAAACACGATGGGAACCGCTCCAACTGTATTGACGAATAGAAAAATGTCGAATTTACGTTGACGTTGAACATTGCCCCGGACCTGTCTTAGCCGGGCCGGTGCACAACAACAGAACGTTGTTTCGAAAACGATTCATCTTAACAATTTGTTATAATTAATTAAATATTACGGGATCGCAATTATCGAATTTTTAACGTAACAATGTTCTATATGGCAAGAACGCACCGCCGTCAAGCATTAAAAAAACCGGGCGTGGCGTTGGTCGGCACGTCCGGCTTTCATGGTTTGACGATTTAGGCTGGCGTGCCCGGGCGTTTTCGCCCGGCGCCTATTTTCTTTCGCACAGTTCCACCAGCACCCCGCCTGTGGCCTTGGGGTGCAGAAAGGCGATCCTGGCGCCGCCTGCGCCCATTCGGGGCTCCTGATCGATCAGCGCAACCCCCTTTTCCTTCAGTTCGGCCAGGGCGGCATCGATGTCATCCACACCAAAGGCGACATGCTGGATGCCGGTGCCCTTTTTTTCGATGTACTTGGCCACGGGGCCGTCGGGCGACGTCGATTCCAGCAGTTCCACCTCGCTTTCACCGACCGGTAAAAACGCCGTGGTCACCTTCTGCTCTTCCACGGTTTCAGTCCCCTCGAAGGCCAGGCCCAGGATGCCCGCCCAAAATTTTCTGCCTTCATCAACGCTGTTGACGGCTATTCCCAGGTGATCGATCCGTAGAATTTTCATATCACTCTCTCCTTTCCAAATAAAATTTCGCTGTTATTTTAAACGAATATGTATGTCATCGAAAAAAATTTGCCCGCTGAGGACGGTATCCCCACACGGGTGAAAATTTATTTGTACCTCTTGATAACCCTTTCAAATCCCGGCAACGCGTTCACGATGGTGGCGTCATCGCAACAGAAGGCAATTCTGAAATAACCGGGACCGGCGAACCCGCTTCCCGGCACGACCAGAATGAGCTCTTCCTGAAGCGCCTTGGCAAAAGCCACATCGTCCGCAATGGGCGACTTGGGGAACAGGTAGAACGTACCGGGCGGGCGGATGAATTCATACCCGCTCTTCGCCAGGCCGTCGCACAACAGGTCCCGCTTGCGTTTGTATGCACCGATGTCGACACTCATTCCCTGCAGCTCCGCAACCGCACGCTGCATGAGCGCCGGCGCATTGACGAATCCGAGAATCCGGTTGGCGATGGCCATGGCCCCGGCGAGTTCGCCACGGTAGGTCGCCTGGGGATTGACGGCCACAAGGCCGATCCTTTCCCCTGGGATGGAAATGTCTTTGGAATATGACGTGGCCACGATGCTTTCCCGGTAGCTTTTAAAAATGCTGGGAACGACGACACCGTCGTAAACGATTTTGCGATACGGTTCGTCGGATACGAGGTAGATGGTCCGTCCCAGGGCCTTGCCCTTTTCGGTCAGCAACTCCCCGAGGCGGTCCAGGCTCTCCCTGGAATACACTTGGCCGGTGGGGTTGTTGGGCGAATTGATGAGCACCACCTTGGTCTTTTCGTTGATGGCCGCTTCCATTGCGGACAGATCCAGGGTGAAATCCGGTTTGGTCGGCGCGGTCCTGAAAACACCGCCGTGGTTCTCGGCGTAAAAACGGTACTCGACAAAGCACGGCTGTGGGGAAAGCACCTCTTCCCCCGGATCGAGGAGCGCTTTCAAGATAACGTTCAAAGCGCCGGCCGCCCCGCAGGACATGAGCACGTCGCCGCCGCCGACATCCACCCCGTGCTCTTTTGACAGGTATGCGGCCACCTTGTCGCGCACCTCGGGATAGCCGGGCTGCGGCATGTAGCCGTGCATTCCGGGTTCATCGGCGTCGATGATGGCGTGCATGACGGACTTGAACGTATCCGGGGGCGGCAGGTTCGGGTTCCCCAGGCTGAAGTCAAACACATTATCGGAGCCATGTTCGGCTTTAAGGCGGGCCCCCTCTTCGAACATCTTGCGGATAAAGGATGAGTTGGCGATAATCCCCTCAACCTTTTTGGAAATCGTCATTTAAAACTCCTTTTCAAAAACAATTAAAAAGCAAAAAGATCCTTCGTCACGAAAATGCGAAACCGCGAAAAAGCGGTCAGCATTTCGTGCCTTCATCCTTTCGTGTTTTCGTGAGAAGAGATCTTGCTCTCGACCAAGCGCGCTAGGCCGGCTCCACGGCGGTGACCCCGGGAACACGTTCCTTGAGGACCCGCTCGATACCGTTTCTGAGCGTCATCTGGGACATGGGGCACCCGGCACAGGCTCCCTGGAGCCGGACCTTGACCACGCCGCCCTGAATCTCGACCAGTTCCACATCGCCGCCGTCCTGCTGCAGCATGGGCCTGATGTCTTTTAAAACCGCTTCGACTTTTTCTTTCATCGGAATTCCCCCTTTCATTATAACGTTTGGCAACACAACCTTCTGGAATACAAACCACAGGGCGCTATCGGCTGCTATTTATAAACCATAGAACAGTTCTCACCAAACGTTATTAAAATAGCCTCGGGATGACAGCCGGTTTGTTGTTGTTTAAATGACAAACAGATTACAATGTCGATTCAATCAACGTTGTGTTCTTTGTGCCTTTGTGGTTCAAGTATTTCTCTGAGCGTAAAAATCCTGTTTAAATGCCTCGAACCGGTCCCCGGCAATAGCCGCGCGCATCTTCCGCATCAGATCCAGATAATAGTGCAGATTGTGCAGGGTGTTCAACCGGTAGGCCAAAAGCTCCCTGGCCATATAGAGATGCCGCAGGTATGCCCTGGAATAATGCCGGCAGGTGTAGCAATCACATTGCGCATCCACCGGTTCCATATCGTACTTGAAGCGTGCGTTGCAAATATTTAAGGCGCCCCTGTGTGTAAACAGCTGACCGTTTCTGGCGTTACGCGTCGGCATCACGCAATCGAACATGTCCGCGCCCATGCCCGCCATCTCCACCAGGTCCTCGGGAGTTCCCACCCCCATGATGTACCGGGGGGCCTCCGGCGGCAGTTTCGATATGATGAAATCGGCCACTTCCAGCATGACGTCCTTGGGTTCACCCACGCTCAGGCCGCCCACGGCATGTCCGTTGAATCCGAGCTCCACGATCGATTCGAGCGAGCGCTGCCGCAGGTCATTGTACATACCGCCCTGTACAATTCCGAAAAGCGCCCCCCGGGCAGCCTGCGCTGCATGGGCCTCCCGGCACCGTTTTGCCCAGCGTGCGGTCATCTCGAGGGCCGCTTCGGCCGCCCGGCGCTCCGCCGGGTACTGTATGCATTGATCCAGGCACATGATTATGTCCGCGTCCAGGCACCGCTGAACCTCGATCGATTTTTCCGGGGTCAGGAGATGGCGCGATCCGTCGAGGTGCGACTGAAAAAAGTACCCCTCGTCGGAGATCTTTGACAGTTTGGCCAGCGAAAACACCTGAAACCCGCCGCTGTCCGTCAATATGGGCCGGTCCCAGTTCATGAAGCCGTGCACGCCGGAAAACCGTTCGATCACGTCGCAACCCGGCCTTAAGTAAAGATGATAGGTGTTGCCGAGAATGATTTGCGCCCCGACAGCCTTGAGCTCCTCCGGCGAAACGGATTTCACCGTGGCCAGCGTCCCCACCGGCATGAAGATGGGGGTCTGGATCGTTCCCCGATCGGTCTCTATTGTTCCGGTTCGGGCGTGGGACGCTGCAGAGCGATGATTAATGCTAAAATTGAACATGATCGTTTTACGATTTACGTTTTACGGACAAAAACCTTATCAGCGCATGTACCATCTGTGATACACTAATACAGTCTTTCAATCCATAATCTTTGCAATTCTCCAGTTCTTGATAAACCTTCACCGCCACCCGCCAATCCAATGTTGAGACGGCTATATAATCAACATCGCATCCCCGTATGAATAGAAGCGATACCCTTTCTCGATGGCGGCGCCGTAAGCGGCGAGGATGTTTTGCCGGCCGGCGAAGGCCGCCACCAGCATCAGCAGGGTCGACTTCGGCAGATGGAAATTGGTCACCATGGCATCCACCACCCTGAAGTCGTAGCCGGGATAGATAAAAAGATCGCAGCTGCCGCTGCCGGCAGCGACCTCCCCCTGCGAACCGCAGGCATATTCCAGTGTTCGGACGCATGTGGTTCCCACGGCCACCACCCGGTGGCCGCTGCGCCTGGCCCGGTTGACGGCAGCCGCCGTCTGTTCCGGGATGGAAAATCGCTCCGCGTGCATTGCGTGCCGCCGGATATCGTCGACCCTTACCGGCGAAAAAGTGCCGTATCCCACGTGGAGGGTAATTTCAACGACCTTCACGCCCTTTTTTTTCAGCCTCGCAAGGACGTTTTCGGTGAAGTGCAGGCCTGCCGTGGGAGCGGCAACGGCCCCTTTTTCAGAGGCGTAAACCGTCTGATAGTTGATATGATCATCGGTTGCCGCATCATTTTCCTGACGCCTTATATATGGCGGCAGGGGCACCTTGCCGACACGGTACAGCAGGCTCTCGAAATCCCCCTCGTGTGAAAATCGGATGCGCAGCCGCATGCCATCCTCACCGACCACCTCGCCCTGCAGGCCGGCATCGAAAATGAAGCGACTTCCCCTGCGCGGGCGCTTCGAGGCCTTTACCAGGCATTGCGCCTCGAACTCGTTGCCGGCGTCCCGCGCTGCACGGGCGGTATAGTCCAGGAGAAGCACCTCCACCCGCCCCCCGGTCTCCTTGCGG
Source organism: Deltaproteobacteria bacterium (assembly GCA_022340465.1). Lineage (NCBI taxonomy): Bacteria > Pseudomonadati > Myxococcota > Myxococcia > Deltaproteobacteria bacterium. The sequence continues at coordinate 4,743 of JAJDNW010000050.1, forward strand.
CCCAGCAGTTTCGCCGGAATGACTTCCGTGTTGTTCACCACCAGCACATCGGAAGGCGCAAGCAGGTCCGGCAGCGCATTGAACCGCGCATGATCGATGGCGCCGTTCCCGCGCGCCAGGACGAGAAGCCGTGACCGGTCTCTTTGTTCAACCGGCTTCTGTGCGATGTTTTCCTCGGGCAGGTGATAATCGTAATCGTCGATCGAATACATGATAATCGATTTAGGTTTTACGTTTTAGGATTTTGGTCTTCGTCAGTGTTGCGCGGTAAGCAGAACGCCCGCTTAAAACATAACACCCAAAACATAAAACGATTTTCTATCGGACCTATAACCAATAACAAGGGAATAACCTGCCGGCCGAGGGGTGCCTTATTTTGGGTTATAGACCCGTTTCTTATTGTCTACCCATATAGACCAGGAACATGCCCACAACCATCAAGCCCAGCCCCAGGCGTCGCAGGCTGCCTTCCGGCATCTCCAGCACCTTTACCACCCAGGCCTTCATTTTCTCGGGAAAAGCGAAATAGGGTACGCCTTCAACCACCATGACCATGCCGATAACACACAGGAAAAAGTCCATATCCATCCCCGGCTGCATGCGCCCTGGAGCGCATGCAGCGAATGCGGCCTCACCACTCCACTGATTTATCTAAATAAGCCGTCGGGGTATTTTTTCCGTCATCCCGCCTTCGTGAGAATGACGAGGGTTCTGAGCGAAATTTCCCCGACCCTTCATCTATGTACGGGTTAAACGTTTATCTGCCATTTTGCACCGGCATAGGAAACCGTGGGCGCATCTTTTCCGTTTCCGTCCTTACCGCCGATATAAGCACCGACTTCAGGGACGACAAACACCCCTTTGCCCAGTACGACCGGCGCCTGACCGTAAACAGCCACGGTGGTGTCGGGATCCTTAAACCCCATGGCGTCGTTGTCGTCCACACGATAGCCGGTGCCCACTTCCATCCCCAGTCTGTCGTTGAGAAAAAAGCCCAGCACCACCAGAGCACCCGCACTGTGTGCGTCCTTCGTATCGAAGGTAACCGGATCGATGTGGGCAAAGGTCTGAGCCGATCCGACAATTCATCCGGAACCCAGTCCGTAATTGCCGGCATTGACGGCATAAAAGGCGTCCCGGTTGACATACAGGGCTTTGAAGTCGTGCCCCCCCATCATACCGACCACATAGGATTTTATGCTCCCGCTCTGATCGCCGGCGGCATCCTGTAGATGGAAATCCCTGTCATTTTTTCGATTTCCCCCTAAATTCCGTTGAATCGTCCGCCTTTGTTCCTGTAATTATCGCACAAAACGGTCTTCTAGGAAATAGCGCTTTCCCGAAAGTTTGCCAAATCGAATCGTGGAGGAAAAAGTTACGCACTTAAAATCATAATCACGAAAGCGCGAAAGTTCGAACCTTCAGGACACGCTCGAATCGCGACTCGACCGGACCGCAAGCGTTACCGTCATCGGTGGCGCTGAAACCGCCAAGGCCCTGGGTGAAACGGCCATGACCATCGACGATGACCTGGCCCGCGAGGCGGGACGCCGTCTTTCCGCGGACTACGTGCTCTTCGGCAGCATCACCGTCCTCGGTTCAAGCACGAGCATCGATGCACGGTTGGTCGATGTCACCGGCACCAAGCCGACCAAACGCTTTTTTGAGCAGGGCGAAAAAATGGATGACCTGATGCCTAAGGTCGGCTCCCTGGCCGCGGACATCACCGCCGAAATGGTCGGCACCGCAGCAGTGACGGCGGGGGCGCCGCGACCCGGGGAGGCGGAAACAACGGCATCGTCGGCTGGAGTGGAAGCGATCGCTTCCATGGAATATTGGAAAAGCCGGGTCTACAACGTCAACATCCACGGCCTGGCCCTGGGCGACGTGGACGGCGACGGCAAACTGAAAAAAATCGTCGGCCAAAGCCCCTGGCTGTACCGGGTCGTCGATACACCCGCCGGCAAAGGAAAACGCCTTTTAGGCCAGGTGTTCAAACCCAGGAGTGCTTACACGGCTCCGGTCTCCGCCATGGGTTGGGCCGGAGGAGGCGATTACCACCCCCAGGAAACGATCGTATCCTCAAAGCCCTATGTGGTGCTGGGGATGGCTTACGGCACGTTGACGGCCGGGGGGGGCCTCCCCAGGTCGTCGCCTACAACTACGACGACCACATCCAGATCGTCGACGGATACGGGGAAACACAGCACGACACCCGCTAACACTACGGCGGCAGCACCCTCACCTATTCCGAAGGGCGTATCGTCAAAAGGGAATTGGTGGTGGCGGTCGTCATCAAGGAGGGCGCGATCATCGGCATGTCGGGACAAAGCCGCCTGGTCGCCTATCAACTGGAGGGTATGACAAAAACAAGATAAAACGGAAGACGGCATCGAAGTGCTGCCTTTCGACCATTTTTCCCGGCTGCTTGCCGAAGGCCATTTATTCTAAATTTTCTTTACTAACGCCAACCGCTGCAACATTACGCGATGGTAATAAAAGAATATCCCCTAATGCTTTACAACCGGTGTTGCAGGTGCTAATTTTTTAAAACGAAATCGTTCGACAATTTCTTTTTGAAATAGACATTTTTTCCCGGGGCTAAACCGATACAGGGACAACCGGAAAAAATTTCGCAAAAGAAAATGGCGGCATATTTCCACTGAATAGAGGGAAAAAACATGGAATTTGAATCCGTCATCGGGCTGGAAGTCCACGCCCAATTGAAAACCAGGACCAAAATTTTCTGCGGCTGCTCCACCGAATTCGGCGCACCGCCCAACACGCACACCTGCCCGGTGTGCCTCGGTATGCCGGGAGTCCTGCCGGTGCTCAACAAAAAAGTGGTCGACTATACCCTGAAAATGGCCCTGGCCACCAACTGCACGGTCAACCGGGAAAGCCGGTTTGCCCGAAAAAATTACTTTTACCCGGATCTTCCCAAGGGGTATCAGATTTCCCAGTATGAACTGCCCATCGCCGAACGCGGGCACATTCACATCGACGTCGACGGTGCAAAAAAGCGCATCGGCATCACCCGCATTCACATGGAGGAAGACGCCGGCAAACTTACCCACGACACCGGCCGCCCCGTCAGCCGGGTGGACCTGAACCGCACCGGCGTGCCCCTCATGGAAATCGTCAGCGAGCCGGACATGCGCACCCCGGAAGAGGCCGGCGCCTACCTCCGGCAGCTGCGCGCCATCGTGCGCTACCTGGATGTAAGCGACGGCAACCTGGAGGAAGGCAGTTTTCGCTGCGATGCCAACGTTTCCATCATGCCCAGGGGGGCCGGGACCTTCGGCACCCGCACCGAGTTGAAAAACCTCAACTCGTTCAAACACGTGGAAAAGGCAATCGCCTTCGAGGTGTCGCGCCAAAAAGAGATTGTCATGGACGGCGGCGAGGTGGTTCAGGAAACGCGCCTGTGGGACCCGGCCAAAAGCCGCACCTTTTCCATGCGCGGCAAGGAAGACGCCCACGACTATCGCTATTTTCCGGATCCCGACCTGCTGCCGCTGGTCATCGACGATGAGTGGATCGCATCCACCCGCAAGGACCTGCCGGAGCTGCCGGAACAGAAAAAAACCCGCTTCGTCGAAACCTTGGGGTTGCCCCTTTACGATGCCGATGTGTTGTCCGGCAGCCGCGAGCTGGCCGTTTTTTTCGAAGCCTGCGTTGCCCTGTTCCCCAAGCCCAAACCGGTCAGCAACTGGATCATGGGCCCCCTGCTGGGTCTTTTGAACAATACCGGGAAATCCATTTCTGCCTCACCGGTCTCCCCGGAGGCACTGGCGGATCTACTCAAACTCGAAGACGACGGGGTGGTCAGCAACAAGATCGCCAAAACGGTCTTCGAGGAAATGGCGCTTTCCGGAAAATCCGCCCAATCGATCGTGGAGGAGAAAGGCCTGACCCAGGTCAGCGATGTGTCGGCCATCGAAAAGGTCGTGGACGCCATCCTGGCGGAAAACCCCAAGGAGGTGGGGGCCTTCAAGGGCGGCAAGACCAAGCTCATGGGCTTCTTCGTCGGCCAGGCCATGCGCGCCACCAAGGGCAAGGCCGACCCGAAGGTGGTCAACCAGTTGTTGCGGGAAAAGCTTGGCTAAAATCAATATCTAATATCTAAAATGCCAAATCCTGAACAAATTCAAATGAATCATTGAAAAACAAACTAGCTGAAGAAACAACGGAATTAATGAAAATATTTGGTTCAATCGCTACCAAAATCAGTAACCAATAACGGCAACTTCGTTTGAAACATTTGTAATTGTAATTTTTGTATTGTTTAGAATTCGGATATTTAGAATTTAGGATTTAATTCATCCAGGAGGCGACCTTGAAATCAAACAAGCTTTATTCACATCTCACACATATGAAAATAGTCATATTAACAATATGTATAGCTATTGCGAGTGGCTCAACCACCATAGCGGCAGAAAAGTCCGTCAGGGTCGCCATAACGCCCTTCACCCTCAATGCCCCCGCAGATATGGCGTACCTTAAGCCCGGCCTTCAGGACATGCTCGAATCGCGGCTCAGCCAGAAAGCGAACGTCACCGTCATCAGCCGCGAAGAAACGGCCCTGGCCCTGAAAGGGGTCGCCGAGCCCATCGATGAGCTCGAAGCCCGCGATCTGGGAAGCCGCCTTTCCGCCGACTACGTGCTTATCGGCAGCCTCACCGTCTTCGGTGCGAGCACGAGCGTCGATGCGCGGCTGGTGGATGTCACCGGCACCAAACCGACCACGAGCTTCTTCGAGCAGGGAGAAAAAGTCGACGACCTGGTGCCCAAAATAGACACCCTGGCTGCGGACATCGGCGCCAAGATGATCGGTGTCCCGATGGCAGCCGTAGAAGCCGCGCCGGCCGTTCCCCAATCCGAAACCGCCGTCGATGTCCATGCGCACCCTGAAAAGATGGCCGAAGGCATGTCCGCCCCCCCTGCAGCGGCCTCCGGCGAAACCGACGAAACCGGGGCCGCGGGACCCTCCGACGACTTCTGGAAAAGCCGGCGGTTCAAGATATTGATGAACGGCATCGCCCTGGGAGATGTGGACGGGGATGGCAACATCGAAACCGTCGTCATTACGCCGGACAGCGTCATTGTCTATAGAATTGAAAACAACCGCATGTTCAAGACCAATGAATTCAAAGTCAGCGGTTTCAAAATTCTAATTGGTGTCGATGTGGCCGACATCAACGGCAACGGCGTTCCCGAGATATTCGTCACCGCTCAGAATACGCAGAAAAGCCAGGTTTACTCGGATGTTTTTGAGTTTGACGGTAAAGTCTTTGCACCGATTGTAACGAACAGTCACTGGAAATTCAGAGTCGTCGAAGCGCCCCGGGGCAATCCCATCCTGCTGGGCCAGAAGCACGTCGAGAAAAAACCGTTTTCGGGTGCGATCTTTCAACTGCATTGGGAGATGGGTGACTACCAGCCCGGCGATTCCATCGGCCCCCCTTCAGGCCTTAATCTGATGGGCGTTGCCTATGGTGATGCCACCAACAGCGGTGAGAACAGTGTGGTTGCCTATGATGAGTGGGACCATTTGCAGTTGATTGACGCAACCAACGAGGTGCTTTGGAAGCAAGGCGAAAAAACCGGGGGCAGCACCCTGTTTTTCGTAAAGAAACAGATCGGCGTTTTAGGTTCTAACGAGGAAGATCTCCAGTATCTGCCCATGCGCATCCTCATAAGAGATGTTGACAACGACGGCCGCAACGAGGTCATCGCCGTCAAAAATTACGACTTGATGCAAAGCCTTCTGTCCAAATTCCGTAAATTCAGCGATGGCGAAATCCGCGCTTACGCTTGGGATGGCGTCGGCTTGTTCAAAAAATGGGCCACCCGTAAAACCAGCGGCTATATGCGCGATTTCGCCGTGGGCGATTTCAACAACGACGGCAGGGATGAACTGGTCGTGGCCCTGGTCTTGAAAGAGGGCCGCGTTGTCGGCACCACGCCTGTCAGCACCATGATCGCCTATCAATTCTAATGAATTGATAACATGCGTCAATGCATTAGATGGGGAGGATGTCATGAAGGCGAAAAGAATCGCAGGGATCACCATCCTGGCGATGGCCGCACTGACGGGTTGTGCGGGCCTGGCCACTTTTCAACCTGTATCTGAAAACCAACAGCAGGCCCTGTTCCAGAACCTGCAAACCAACCCGGCCGATTACCGGGTACACCGATGCCCCGGGCTCATCCTCGTCGAGCCTGAAAGCAGCGACAAATCCATTGAATTGATCGGCGAGGGTTGCCGTTTGAGCGATCCTTCGACAGAGCCACCGGCCCTGGACACCCACCGATCGACACAGTTCCGGGCGCTGCAGGGCAAAAACAGTGACCTGTTCGCCTACATCCAATGGAACAGCCGGGCTTACCGGGTCGGCGCCAAAGAAATTGACGGGGACACCCTGCGGGTCTGGTGCAGCAAAGTCGAATTCGGGGGCCCCTAAAACAAAAAGGTCCGGAACCTTGCGGCCCCGGACCTTTTTATTTTAACAATCTAAAATCAGCTGTAAGCTGGTCTTAGAAGTCGATCTGCCATTTGGCGCCGAAATAGGTGATGTTGCCTTCATCGTTGTCGGCCATGTCTTTCATGAAGTCAACGTAACCGACTTCAGGATATACGGCAAAGCCAGGCGCAAATGCGTACTTCATCTGCAAATAGACAGACATGACTTTGTCGGTTTTATCGCCATAATCGTCGTTCTCATCCTGGCCGTAACCGGCGCCAAGCTGGAAGCTCATCTGCTCGCTGGCAGCCATACCAGCGGCGGCAGCAAACGCCATGCTCGTGGTGTCTTCCCCACCCGGAGTAGCCGCATTCGCGATGGAAAAATCTGGCGCTGCATTTCCGTACCAGCTCGCATTGGCCAGGTTCTGCCCGCCGTGGAAGGAGGCATTGAACCAGGCCGGACCGAAAGACCCGGTGACACCGATACCGCCAACGTAAGAGGTCACAGTTTCATCACTGGCTAAATCCTTGTAGCTATTGTAACCACCGATAAATTGCAGGCCCACGCTGCCCAGCGCGAGGTTGTAGGCCGCTTCGATCTTGGGCATGTAGTTGTCAAACCCACCGACAGGTTGTTCGATCAGGGCAATCTCGAACCCGGCGATCTTCAGTTTAATTTGGTCCAGCCTTAAGCCGTAGTCTGCGCCGATACCGATCAGGCCGTCGTCATCCGCCCATACCTGGGAACCGACGAAAATGGACATCGGGGTGTAGGCCTGGCCTATCAGCAGGCTGCCGTTGTCTGAAAAGGCCCATTCACCATAAAGCAGCCTCAGGTTGACGCCGGTGCCGTACTCGAAACGGCCGGAGATCGTATCGCTTGCCTTGACCCGGGCGCCGATACGCGAGTTGCCCTGCTGGGCCCAGTAAGCGGTGGATTCGCTATCACCCGTGCCGCTGTAGTCTTCACTCCAGCTTTCGTAAAAGGTTTTCATACGGGAGCTGCCGTAAAAACTCCAGTCGGCTGCCATGGCGGTGGCGGTGAAAGCGCCAACCAGTGCGATTGCTGCAAAAATTACAAATAATTTTTTCATCTTTTTAAATCCCTCCTTAAGGATTAAATTGAACGATAGCACCTAATAATGTTTCTTCATCTAAATAGAACAACCTAATGGCACAACCTAATTTTCGTCTGTTTCCCGCATCACCCCCTTTCATAAAGTCGCGCGTTTAACTGGTTTATGAATCGCGGCATCGAGCCGCACGTGCTGCCAGGAACCGTTTGCCTAAAACTAATTATATACTAATTATATATAATTAAGACACAATAACACATAAATTAGCGATACTTTTAACAGTATGCACTAGAAAAGTCAAGTTTTTTCCCCATTTCTACGGGGTTAGGCGGCTTTCACCCCCTTTTACACAACGTCTTGTAGCACCCGCTTCAGGGATATACAACATTTATATATCATTCCCGGTCATTTTTTAGGCTTTTTTTCTGAAAAACCACTTTTTTTCAGGGCTGAAGCCGCGGGTCACCGCCGTCAACTCGGACATTGGTTATTGGTTACTGGATGTTGGACGTTCGCCTTTTGTTTCGAATAACAAATGACCTAACGGCAAAAACTGAAACCCGACCACCGGCGGCTTACACCTATGTTCGTGTGTTTTTAATTTCGGTCAAAAGACAACGCTTCTTTTAAACCTCCTCATCTGTAAAAATCAACAATTTCTGGTGGGTACAAATGGTGACAAAATAGCGATGGTGTCCAATAATGCAAAATAGCCAAAAGAATCGTCTGGTGGTAAACATGTTTTCCCGTCAGACGATTCTTTTGAAGGCCCTTTCGACAAACGAAAGCGGCCAGTTGATCCATGTGGGGCGCCCGTGGGGGCAGTTGGAGGGGTTGTCGCAGGCGTCCAGTTGTTCCAGCATCTTGTTGATTTCGGGAAGCGCCAGGGCCTGGTTGGCCCGGATGGCGCCGTGGCAGGCCATGATTTTCAGACAGTCGTCCACGGCGTCGGCCAGGGCCGACCCGTCGCCCCGGTCCAGCACAATGTCCACCATCTCCCGCATCAGGGGCTTGATCTCGCGTCCTTCTAGAAGAGAAGGCAGGGACTTGATCACGAACGTCTGGCCGCCAAAGGGCTCCACGTCAAAGCCCAGCGCTTCGAGTTCCGGCATAATCTTTTCCATGGCAGCTGCCTCCCGATAGTTCAACTCCATGGTTTCGGGAATGAGGAGCACCTGTTTTTCCGTTCTGTTGCCGGCCCCCTTTTTCAGTCGTTCGTACATGATGCGCTCGTGGGCCGCATGTTGATCGATGACCACCAGCCCCTCGTCCGATTCGAAAATCAGGTACGTGTCGTGAAACTGCCCCACAAACCGCAGGTCTCCGAAGCGCTTTTTGGGCCAAAGCGTCTGCTGTCCGGCGGGTGCCGTCGGCGGAAAACCAGTGGCCGGTTGTCGTTGGTCCGCAGCCGGTACCCCGGCCTCTGTTTCCGGTTCTTCGCGGCTGGTTGTCGGCAATGGGCGGGCCGGCCCGGTTACGACCCAGGGTTCCATCGAATCCCGTTCCCCGGAAGCGAACGCGTTTGAAGCTTTTTCGGCAACGCCGGGAAATTCAACGGCGGCGCCTCCACCAAGCCGGTATCCTGTCGACCAGTGCCTGCGGTCGACCCGTCCGAGGGCCTGGGACACGCACTGCCTGATGTTGTCGTGCACCCTTTTCTGTTCCGCAAAGCGCACTTCGTTTTTGGCCGGGTGCACGTTCACATCCACCTTGTCGCCTGGAACGCGGATGAACAGGACGGCGACCGGGAACCGGCCCTTGACGATCCGCCCGGCATATCCCTGGAAAAGGGCGTGCTGGACAACACGGTCCCTGACGACCCTGCCGTTGACGTAGATGTAAATGCCCCGGGAGGTGCTGCGGCTGCATGCCGGGGAGGCGGCCCACCCGGACAGTGACACATCGCCGTCTTCAAAGGAGAGCGGGTGCAGATCGTCTTGCAGATCGCGACCCAGCACGTCGACAACACGGTCCTTCGGACTTGCAGTGCCGGCCCAATGTTTCAACGGGCGGCCGTTGTGTACCAAACGCAGCCGTACGCGCGGCCACCCCAGGGCGATACCGGCTGCGGCCTCCACGATGTGGCCCATTTCGGTGTTGATCGACTTCAGGAATTTACGGCGGGCGGGCGTATTGTAGAACAGCTGCCGCACCGACACCATGGTCCCCGGGGGGGCGCCGGTAGCCGCCACTTTCTGCATGGTGCCGCCGGCAATGCGTATCTCGGTGCCGGCATCTTCATCCGCACGGCGCGTGACCAGTGTAAAGCGGGACACCGCAGCGATGCTGGGCAGCGCCTCGCCTCTGAACCCCAGGGTGCTGATCGCAAACAAATCTTCGTCGTTGGTGATCTTGCTGGTGGCATAGCGTTCGATACAGAGCATGGCATCATCCCGGGTCATGCCCGCGCCGTTGTCCGCCACCTGAATAAGGCTGCGGCCGCCTTTCTCCACTTCGATGGCGATGCGGTCGCTTCCCGCGTCCAGGGCATTTTCCACAAGTTCCTTGACCACGGAGGCCGGGCGCTCCACCACTTCACCGGCGGCGATTTTATTGGACAGGTTCTCGGGTAAAATTTTGATACTACTCATCGCACCACATCACCTGTCTCTGGTTTTCCCCAAAACGATTTTCAAAACGCTGTTGGATTACCAAAATTTTACCTTATCACTTCGTGATCGATCTGATGAATCAGGAAAATCCGTCTACAACGCCTTTACTGAGTAGTGCTGACGCTTCACCACGTGTCCCGCCCCGCCCCTCAAAGGGGCGGGCATGCGGGATTGACATGAAGCTAAAGGCCTTTCGTCATCCCCGCGCAGGCGGGGATCCAGAAATATGACGATAAAATAACGTACCTGATTCATTCTTTTTCAGTCCGGGTAACTCTGGATAGATATTCTTCTTCTACCGGCGTCAAATTAAACTTGATGCCGGCTTCCTCGAGAAGCTTCAACCGGGTTTCGTGCGGACGGGTCGCCTTTTCCTCGGCATACCACTTGACGGCTTTTCGGATCTGTTCCCCTTCGGGCTGAACGGTTGTCATGGATGCACCTCACGCCAAGATAGATTTAGGTTTTTTCGTGCTTTCAAATTTTCGTGTTTTCGTGATGAAAAAAGGTTTATAATTCCGGCCTTTTCTTGTGAAAATCCGTGGCCTGCTCGAAGTTATAGGCCACCTTGAGGAGGCTGCCCTCGCTGAAATGCCGCCCTAAAAGCTGCAGCCCGATGGGAAGCCCCTGTTTTGAAAAACCGCACGGCACGGACATGCCGGGTATGCCGGCAAGGTTTGCGGACAGGGTAAATATGTCGGAGAGGTACATTTTCAAGGGATCTTCGATATTTTCCCCGATCTTGAAAGCCGGGGTCGGCGCCACGGGGGCCACAATGACGTCGCAGGCCTCAAAGGCGCGTTCGAAATCCTGCCGAATCAATGTCCTTACCTGCGATGCCTTGCCGTAGTAGGCGTCGTAGTAGCCTGCAGAAAGGCAGTAGGTGCCGATGATGATCCTGCGCTGGACTTCGGCGCCGAAGCCCCTTGTCCTTGTGTGCTTGTACATCTCCATCAGATCGGCCGGCTCCTTGTCGCGAAAACCGTATTTGACGCCGTCGTAGCGGGCCAGGTTCGAGCTGGCCTCGCAGGGGGCGATGACATAGTAAACCGCCACCACGTGTTCCGTGTTCGGCAGGGACACATCGATGCAGCTGGCTCCCAGGTCCTGGAGGACCTTTTTGGCATTCTCGACGGATGCGGCCACATCCGGATCCAGTCCTTCCAGTGCGGCGTACTCTTTGGGAATCCCTACCGACATGCCCTTAAGCCCCTTAACCATGAAGGTGGCATAGTCGGGGACCGGTTCCGGCACCGAGGTGGAATCGGCCGGGTCATGCCCGCAAATGGTATTCATCATAACGGCGTTGTCGAAAACAGACTTGGTCAAGGGACCGATCTGGTCGAGGGAGGAGGCGAAGGCCACCAGCCCGAATCGCGACACCCGCCCGTAAGTGGGTTTCATACCGACGACACTGCAGTGGGAAGCCGGCTGGCGAATGGACCCACCGGTATCCGACCCCAGCGCCCCCAGGCACATGCCCGCCGAAACGGCGGCAGCCGATCCGCCGCTGGAACCGCCCGGAATTCTTTCGAGGTCCCAGGGGTTGCGGGTTACCTTTATGCCGGAATGCTCGGTGGAGGATCCCATGGCAAACTCATCCATGTTCAGTTTTCCCAGAATAACGGCTCCGGCCGCCTTCAGTTTCTTGATGACCGTGGCATCGTAGGGAGGAATAAAATTTTCAAGGATGGTTGAGGCACAGGTCGTCTTCATCCCCTGCGTGCACATGAGGTCCTTGAGGGCCAGCGGGATGCCCGTCAGGGGGGCTGCATCGCCGGCGGCAATACGCCGGTCCGCTGCCTCGGCCTGCTGCAGGGCCCCTTCCCCGTCCACGGTGATAAAGGCCCCAACCTTGTCCTCCACCGCCTCGATGCGTTCGAGCACCGCCCTGGTGAGTTCCTGCGAAGAGGTCTCGCCGGCAACGATCCGGGCATGGGCCTCCTGAATGGTCAGTTCGTGTAATTGCATCTGTCTCGGTCCTTACGTTCCGTTGAAAATGATATTTTCAGTCATAAACTAGCCGCCGACCTAGATCGCGGCTAATTGATGACTCGCGGTACGATAAACGTGCCGTCTTCCTTTTCGGGCGCATTGGCCAGCGACTTCTCCCGGTCCAGGTGTTCCGCGACCTCATCTTCCCTGAAAGCATTGGTCAGTGAAATGGCGTGAGACGTGGGGGCAACGCCCTCGGTGTCGACCTGCTTCAGCTTGTCTACATAGGTCAGGATATCGCCGATCTGTTCGGCGAACCTTTCGATGGCCGCATCGTCGAGTTCCAGGCGTGCCAGATGCGCCACGTGTTCGACTTCTTCCCTGGTTATTTTCATTCGGTCATTCCTTCTTTGTGTCCCGTGTGCCTTTGTGGTTCATTTTTTGAGGACCATACCCTTATACCCCAGCTTGGATATTTCCCGGTTGGCTTTTTCCGCATCGCCGCGCGACGCAAAGCCCGCTGCACGGACCCGGTACCAGGTGCCTTTACCGGTCACTTCCGCCCGTTCCCTGTAAGCCCGGAATCCATTGTCTTTCAGCTTTTCAACCAGCCGTTCCGCCGCATCGGCATCTTTGGTGGAGGCCACTTGAACCTCGAAAGCCCCTTGCTGTAAGGGCGTTGGCGCCTTCTTGGTCTTCTTTTTCATGGAGGTGAGTGCTTTTCTTTCCGTGGATGCCTTCCGGGGTGTGCCTTCCTGTGAATCCCGGGACGGCTTGAGGTCCGGAACCTCCTCCTGCTTCGAACCCTTGAGCGCCTCGTAAAAATCGAGCTCCCGGTCTTTTTCAACGGACGCGTCGGCCTTCATCCTTTCCTGCTCCTGCTTGATGATGGACTCCTTCAAGGCGATGAGCTCTTTCTGCAGCACTTCGATATCAAAGTGCACGGGCGCCGTCCCACGCCCCACCAAAACCCCCAGGACAAACATCCAGGCGGAAATCAGGACCAAGAGGCAGATACCCAGTAAAAGCCCCCTGCGGGTCATCTGCAGCAGATATTTATTGCCGTCCGGGGCTTTTTCTGACTTGGTTTTTCTGGTTTTCTCTTTGCTCATTTACATCTTTTCCGGAGCCGAAACACCCAGCAGGGTAAGACCGTTTTTGATGACGATCTTCACCGCCATCACGAGAAAAAGCCGGGCCTGGGCAAGGTCGGGGTCTTCGGCCAGAACCCGGTGTTTGTTGTAATAGGAATGGAAAGCGGATGCAAGGTTCATCAAGTAATAGGTGATCCGGTGGGGCTCCATGTTCTCCGCGCTCAGGCGGACAGCCTCCGAATAACGGTTCATCACCTTGATCAGGGTGATCTCCTCCGGTTCGGTCAGCCGGGCCAGAACCGTATCGCCGCAGACCCCCGGGTGAATACCCTTTTCCCTTCCTTTTTCCAGAATGCTCGCTATTCGGGCGTGTACATACTGCACATAGTAGACCGGGTTGTCGTTGGTCTTTTTCTTGGCCAACTCCAGATCGAAATCGAGCGGGCTTTCGTAGTGGCGGGTCAGAAATATGAAGCGGGCGGCATCGCGGCCGACTTCACCGACCACGTCATTCAGCGTGACGAATTCTCCGGCCCGGGTCGACATGGCGATGGGGGTGCCGCCCCGCATCAGGTTCACGAGCTGGACCAGAATGACGCCGAACTGCTCCCGGCGGTATCCCGACGCTTCCACGCAAGCCGTTACCCGGGGGATGTACCCGTGATGGTCCGCACCCCACACGTCGATGACCGTTTCGAACCCGCGGTCATACTTGTCCTGGTGGTAGGCGATGTCTGAAGCGAAATAGGTGGTCTGCCCGTTTTTCCGCACCACGACCCGGTCTTTTTCATCCCCGTAGTCGGTCGTTTTGAACCACAGGGCGCCCTCCTTTTCATAAATGGCGCCGGAGGCCTCGAACGACTTGATCACCTGCTCCACCTTCCCGGAATCATACAGGCTCTGCTCACTGAACCACTCGTCGAAGGTGACGCCGAAATCGGTCAGGTCGTCGCGGATGCCGTCGATGATCAGCGTTGCGGCAAAGCGGGCGCAGAAAGCAACGGCCTCGGCTTCGTCCATGTCCAGAACGGCCCTGCCCTTGTCTTGTTCGATCAGCGCGGCGATGTCCCGGATGTAATCCCCCTGGTAACACTCCTCCGGGAACTCAACCGGCATCCCCAGGATCTCCTTGTAGCGCAGAAACACCGAGGTGCCCAGGGTGCGAATCTGGCGGCCCGAGTCATTGATGTAGTATTCCTTCTGTACGTCATAACCGCAAAAGCGGAGGATATTGCCGACGCTGTCACCCACGGCGGCACCGCGCCCGTGACCGACATGCAGAGGGCCGGTGGGATTCGAACTCACGAATTCCACCTGAATCCTATGCCCCCTGCCGATATCGGTGGCACCGTATGCCTCGCCCCGCTCGTGGACCGCCTTCAGAAATGGAATCCAGGCCGCCGTTTGCATAAAAAAGTTGATAAACCCGGGGCCGGCTATTTCTGTTTTTGCGACCAGTTGCCCCGCATCTTTCAGATTGGCGGCAATCACTTCGGCAATTTTACGGGGCGCCGTTTTCTGACTCGAGGCCATGACCATGGCGATATTGGTCGAAAAATCGCCATGCGCCTCCACCTTGGGGACCTCGACCTCGATCTCCGGTACGGTCTGAAGATTCAGCACCCCTTCTTCAGAGGCTTTTTGCAGGGCAGCAGCAATCAGTTTCTTGATGGTATGTTTCATGATAGGTCGGCCCTTCGATTAGGGTATTTTGTTTTTTTCTGGTGGCGCCGGCCGGTTGCAATCAACCGAGCCTGGCGTGAGGGCCAACAATCACCAAATGGTTCGGCAGGACGGTTTGAATTTCTTCCATCATGCTACCGAAAAGAACTTCTTTAATCGCGCTGTGACCGTAGGCACCCACCAATACAAGGCTGTCGTGGGGAATCTCGTAAAGATTTTCACGGAATTTTCCCTTCTTGAAAAAGGTCCATTCAATACCGTTGCTTTCGACCTCGTCGAGCAAATCGTTTTCCTTCAGCACGTCACGGTAGTGCGCCCGGGACTTTTTCTTCAACTGGGTGAATATCCGCATGGGAAATCCGGACCAGCGGCTGATCTGCAACCCAATCTTCATGGTTTTAACCGCATTTTCCGAACCGCCGAAAAATACGGTGATGCTCTTCCATTCCTTGAATACCGGTGACGGGATAAAAACGGGAAAAGAAGCGTTCTTTATGATGCTGCGCACCTTGGGCCCGATGTGCCCCAGACTGATCTTGGTGGACAGATCACTGATGCTTCGCGGACAGGTCATGAACCTGAAATCTACCGGTATGTCCATCAGCGTGGAAGCCGTGAACTGTTTTGGATCCAGAAAATTCGGATTCAGACCGTTTGCCGTGATGATTGCCTCGGCATGCTCCCGGGCTGTTTTCCGGTTTTTCAAAAACGCCTTTTCCAGATCTACCGTTGCAATTTCATTCTGAAAATACATCAGAAACTGGAGGTGTTCCGGGATGAAAACCTTCAATATGGTCCGGGTCTGCTTGCAGAAATAAATAGAATTCATCAGGGTTTCCCGGCCAAACGGTGTATTTCGGAATATATGTAACAATTCATTTTTCATTGCCAACCTTCTCCTTCCTGATGTTTACCATTATATGATTACCCGTAAAACGGCATTATGCCTCTTCATTGACCAAAAGCTCTTTGCGGTAATGGTCCATGATGGTTCCCTTGGAGATCAATCCCAAGAATTTTCCGCCCTGCACCACCGGCAAACTCCACAGGTGCATTTTGTCAAACACGCTAAAAACATGCGTCAATTCTTCCTCAAGAGACACCCGGAAAACATCACGATCCATGACCTGCTCGATGAGGATGGTGTCCAAAAGGTGGGGATCGAACAGGTAAGCACGGATGTCATCCAGGTGGATCATACCCAAAAATTCTCCGCTGTGGGAATCTTCCACCGGAAAATAATTGCGGTGGGACTGCTGTACAATGGGTACCAGCTCTTTTAAGCGCATTTCGGGATAAACGATCTGGCAGTCTCTTTCCAACAGTTCCTCGACATTCAGATGGGACAGGATCTGCCGGTCGGTGCGGGGTTTGATTATCTCGCCCCTGGAAACCAGTTCCTGGAGGTAAACCGATACGGGTTCAAAAAAATAGCTGACCGTCACACTGATAACCGCCACCAGCACGACTGAAATCAGGAAAGAGTAACTTCCTGTAATTTCCGCCACCAGGAAAACCCCGGTCATGGGGGCCTGCAACACGCCGCTGATGAGTCCGGCCATGCCCAAAAGGGCAAAATAGCCGCCGCCGGCCCAAGGCAGCGTCGGCAGGGCGGTAATAAGCGCCTTATGGTAAAACTGACCGGTAAAACTGCCAATTACCAAACAGGGGGCAAAAAGTCCTCCCGAACCGCCGCTGCCGATGGTCAACGATGTGGCGAGAATTTTAGCCAAGGCGGTAAGCCCCAGAATCCACAGGCTCGCCGTGTAGTTTTCACCGATGATGGATCGAATCATCTCATAGCCCTCGCCCAGTGCCCCCGGGAACTTTAGGCCGATAATGCCTACCAGAACACCCCCGGCGGCGGCGGAAAGCCATTTAACAGGAATTACTTTATGAGAGTGATCCTGCACAAAGCGCAAGATACGTATCAGGATAACGGAACCCATGGCCGTGATGACGGCCAGTCCCAGACAGGCCGCCAAATTCCAGAGGGAGATCACATCGGCATGATATTTAAAAGGGATCTGATTACCCTGGAGAAGGCGGCTGACCTCCGTCCCCACGACCGATGCAATGGCCACCGGAATGAGGTTGAGCGCGCTCCACTCACCCAGAATGGCTTCAAGCGTAAAAACGATGCCGGTTACCGGCGCATTGAAAATGGCAGCGATAGCCGCCGCCGCGCCGCAACCGACGACAACCACCCGCTGGCGGTCCTTCAATCGAAAATAGGTCCCGATGTTGGATCCGATGCTCGCCCCGCTGAGCACCACCGGGGCTTCGGGACCGGCGGAACCACCACTCGCAATCGTCAGCAGGCAGGCCACCAAACGTGAAAAGCTGCTCCGTAGTCGCAACAGGCCGCCGTGTTGGGAAATACTGTAAATGACTTCCGGTACACCGTGCCCACCGCCGTCTCTGACAACTTGGTTCAGAAAGATCGATGAAAGGGCCGCACCTGCAGCCGGAAAAAGAAAACTGTACCAGTTTCCCCGCCAGCTGTGCAGCCACTCGAAAACGATGGCCAGCGAACGGTTGAGCGCGACGGAGCCCACGCCCCCGCACACCCCCACGATGGCGGCAATGATAATCAGCTGAAAACGTTCATTGAGGTGAAGAAAAAATTTATGCATTGAAATAAGGTAATAACTGCCCGTTATGTTCAGTCAGGACTCGGTTGCACCGATCGGTTCGCATGGAACCAGGAGATTATTCCGAAGAAAATCGCCTCACCTGTCATCCAGTGAGGCTTCCAGCCGTTCAATTTCGCCGAATATCGCTTCCGGTGTGTCGCGTGTTTTAAGAAATGATATAAACTCCCTATTTCGCAGGCAAAAACTCAAGCGGGACAAATAATGCAAATGCATCCGGGTCGTGGGACTCAGCAGCATAAACAGGACAAACACCGGTTGTCCGTCGATGGCTTTGAAATCCACCGGGTTTTCGAGAAAACTGGTTGTAATAATGGCGTTGCTGAACAGGTTCTCCAGGGGATACCGTGGGTGCGGAAGGGCAACGCCGTGGCCGACACCGGTTGAGGCGAGTTTTTCACGCTGGAGCAGGAGGTCTACCAAAAACGCCTTATCCACCTCGGGTGAAAGCGGTGTGAGGTAAACCGTATTTCTAAACACCTCGGAAACGGTTTTCCCCTTGACACTGCGGAATATCCCTCCCCGGTCCATCGCCTCCTGCAGCGTCCCCTTGTAATGGGCAATGCGGGGTTGCGTTGCCTGGCGATCCGCCCGCAAAAAGATGTTGTGTTTCCGCGCCCACTTCTCGATCGTTTTCTTGTCGAAAAGATAATCCGCATTTATCTCCCTAACAGGGATTTTACCCTGCCGGATCCAACGTCTAATGGTCGCTTTGGGCAGTCCCAGCAGTTTTGAGGTCTCATCGATATTCATGATTTTTTTAAGCAAAGGCTATCTGCAGCCCGGCTTTCTCCAAACGGAAACTACAAACTTTTATTTGTCGTGAAATGGAACCCGTTTGTCAAGTAAATAATAAAAAAAGGGGGTTGCAAGCTGTATCGCTCGCAACCCCCTGTGTTTGCTGGTAGGCACGATTGGATTTGAACCAACGACCTCTTCCGTGTCAGGGAAGCGCTCTCCCCCTGAGCTACGTGCCTATATGCTCGAAAATTTTGTTAGCACCTGCCGTAACGGGTGTCAAGCAAAATGAAAACCGAAACAATTTACAGATGTTATTTAAACTTAAGTTGAGCGTTTCAAATTTTAAGAGCGGCGCAGCCGCGTCACAGAATAAATTCGCCTGCTCCGGTAATGCCGGAGCGGGCACATTTATTCTTCGGGGATCAGCTCGATACCCAGACGCCCCGGTGCAACCTCATAGATGTCGATGCCGAAGGTGTCATAGGTCTTCAGCATCAATTCCTCTGCCAGCCTTTCCCCGGATTCGGGATACTCGACCTCGATAGTCGACTCGTTCGATTTAATTTCTTTGATGTTTATACCGCTGACGCCGGAAATCGTTCCCAACACCTTCCTGAATTTGACGAAATTCTTCAGTTCATCCGTTCCGATGACCACGATCTCGACACTGGGAACCGTCGATGCGGCTTTCAGCCTGGCGGCGATAATCTGCGCGGACAACTCTTCGCCGGTGAAAGCCCCGGCATTCGCAAGCGCTTCCCGGCTGGCCTCATCCGCCTTGTCGCCGGCAACAATGGCTGCCCGCGCTACCGAAGCCAGTGCTTTGCCCGTATCTGTCGTGTATGCCTTTACATCCACGCTGCTTTTGTACGATCTTATGTTGCCCCCCATCACATTGGATGTCTGCTGCACTTGTGACGATCCGACAACAACGATGTCGGCATTCAGGTGCCGCCCGATGGCCGTGGCTTCCGCCACGGAGATGTCCAGGTCGTGGTTCAAGGGCTCGACCAGATTGCCATGGGACACAACGGTAAAACCATTTTTCC
>JAJDNW010000051.1 GCA_022340465.1 Deltaproteobacteria bacterium
CCCGACAAAGGCAAGGTCAAGGTGATCGATCCGCGCATTCTGAAAAAAGAGAAGAGAAACGATTTCAAGATCACCCGGGCCAGCCGGTTGCGGTATCGCACACGCTATTTCACGGACTCGGGCATCATCGGATCCAGGGAGTTCGTAACCAGACACTACCAGCAGTTCAAGCATCATTTTCAGTCGAAAAACGAGAAAGTACCCAAACCGATCCAGGGTCTTTCGGGGATCTACTCCCTGAAACGGCCTTCGGAATTGATCTGATCAGACAACCTCCCCTATTACAGTGTTTTCAGCCGGTTTAAAGGGCCGGCGTGCGCCCGCACGATAAAATCCCACCTTGAAGCATCCGCCCATCACTATGTTTCCGGCGATTGTTTTATCAGGCTGGACAAATACCAAGACCGAAAAGTTTTTTTAGGGCAAAGATAAGTGTAAAAATTACTAAGAACCTGTCCCCTATGATTTATTTTCAAAAAACTTGACAGCATCTTGTTTACGGACTACTAGACCTACCTCTACCAATAAGATGTTGATGAGGTTTTTTTGTTAAAGAAATTAATGGATATTGTGTCAATCGTTGCTGACAAGGGATCTACCCCTTCGGTGACGGATTGATCATAGTTCTGCAATAAGCAAAACAAGCTTTTCAGCTTTATAATGGATCTGTTTCGCCAGATCTGTTCCTTAGCAGACTCCTATCTGAGATTGCGCCGTCACGGCTGTTTCCTTTGTAAGCAACGATTCAACCTTTGTTTTACCAATAGATTATAACAATTAGCGGTAGGCTGTTTATCTGCCTTTGGTATCCTAGGCCAAGATACATGGTTGTGGATAAAGGTAACAAATAGAGGAGTTAAACAATGATTACAAAGCAATATAAAGACAGAATAGCAACAAGCAACAATCAGCATCTTTTACAGCTGGGGTGGACTTCCCATTTTGAGGCACAGCTGGGAAACGTCCGCAGAGACGAATTCATCCCGGCCAGAGTTGTCGGGGTAATGAAAAATACCTTTCGTATCAATAATGGAAAAGGCGAATGGCTCGCTACCGCATCCGGAAGGCTCAAGCGCCAATCTGATTGCGTGTATCCGGTTACAGGGGATTGGGTCCTGATGGCCGATACCGTGATTTCCAAGGTCTTAGCGCGGAAAAATACGCTGTCACGTGGCGCTGCAGGCACACATGGCAAACAAAATGGGCTACCGCAGAAAGAACAGATAATTGCGGCAAACCTCGATACCGTGTTTGTCGTTTGCGGACTGGACCGTGATTTTAACCTGCGCCGTATCGAACGATACCTGACCCTGGTATACAACTGTGGCCTGAATCCCGTCATCATTCTGACAAAAGCAGATCTTCACCAGAACCCGGAGCGTTTCGTCACTGCAGTGGAACCGGTTGCCTTCGGGGTTCCGACGCACCTGGTTTCGGCGCTGGATTGCAAAGGGCTGGCTCATCTGGAAGCATATTTAACTTCAGGACAGACCACCGTTATGGTTGGGTCTTCCGGTGCCGGTAAATCCACCCTGGTGAATCGGCTCTACGGTAAGACATTGCAGGCTACCGATTCGATAAGCAGTCGTGTGGGGAAGGGAAAGCACACGACTACCAGCCGGGATCTGATTATGATGCCCCAGGGCGGAATGGTGATTGACAATCCCGGTATCCGTGAAATCGCTTTCTGGAATGATGATGACGGAATCGGTGTCGCCTTTCCGGAGATTGAACATCTTGCCCGAGAATGCCGTTTTTCCAATTGCAGCCATATCCACGAACCGGGTTGCCGAATCCTTCAGGCGTTAACTGCCGGAGAGATTTCGCATGACAGAGTGGAAAATTACCAAAAGATGAAACGTGAGCTGTCCTATCTATCAAACCGGCAACGCAAGCGTTCCGACCGAGTGGAAAAGGAACGTTGGAAAGAGGTGTCGTTGAAAATTAAGGCGATGAAAAAGCGAAAACGCAATTGATGAAATTTAAAAAACCGATATCTGGTTTTCAGTTGGACTGCCAGTGAATGGGTCAGGGGTATGCAAGGTCGAAGGCATTGCGGACAAGCTCGATCTCCGTATACCCCTCCAGATCCAGGATGCTGACGACATCGAATCTGGCACCGGCATCGCTCTGGTTGGTGAGTTTTAGATAATACAGGGCGGCCTTGGAGATGCTTCTCTGCTTTCGAGGAGTGACCGCAAATTTAGGGCTGCCGTATGATCGGGAGCGGCGGGTCTTGACTTCCACGAAAACCAGGGTCTTCTTCTCTTTGGCGATGATGTCGATCTCCCCGGATTGGGTCCGGTAGTTCTGCTCGAGAATCTTGTAACCCCGCTTTTTCAGATATCGCACGGCAACGTTTTCGCCTTTTCTGCCGACTGACTGTTTGCTATCCGTCACAGATTTTTTCCCATTGTCGAGGCTTTCCTTCAGTCACGGGCGACCACTGACGAGCGCCGGATGCCCGCCGGCCTTGGATTTTACACCCATAGAACCTAACACCTATAACGTAAAACGATCCGTTTAGACATATTCCTTAACACCCTTGAAACTCCGCCGGTGAATGGGCGTGGCCCCGTATTCCGCGATAGCGGCCCGGTGGGCCTTGGTGGGGTACCCCTTGTGCCCGGCGAACCCGTACTGGGGAAATTCCCGGTCGTATCGCGCCATCATGTTGTCCCGGGTCACCTTGGCGATAATGGATGCCGCTGCAATCGAAACGCTTTTGGCATCCCCCTTGGGAATGGGGTCTTGATGGATCTCCGCAGGAATTTCGAAGATGCCGTCGATAAGGAGGCAATCCGGCCGCTGACCGAGGCAGGCGACCGCCATGGCCATGGATTGGAGGGAAGCTTGCAGAATGTTGATTTCGTCTATGCGGGACGGGCCAACAACGCCGACGCCGACGGCAACGGCGCGCCGGTATATTTCGCCGAACAGGGTCCGCCGTTTTTTGTGGCTCAACTTTTTTGAATCATCCACGCCTGCAATGTCGCAAGCGGCAGGTAAAATAACGGCCGCAGACACGACGGGGCCGGCCAGGGGACCCCGGCCGGCCTCATCGACGCCGGCGATGTTTTTGAAACCCTTCTCCCGCGCGGCGTTCTCGTACGCCCACATGTCGGTCGTCATTTTAGGTTAAGCGGCGTTCCCTGATCCTGGCGGCCTTGCCGCGCAGCTTGCGGAGGTAGTAAATTTTTGCCCGCCGCACCCGGCCCCGCGTAATAACCTCGATACGGTCAATAATCGGCGAATGCATGGGGAAAATACGCTCCACCCCGACACCGTAAGACACCTTGCGCACCGTAAAAGAAGCGTTGGTGGACCCCTTGCGCTTGCTGATCACCACCCCTTGAAACGCCTGAATGCGCTCCTTTTCACCTTCTTTGATTTTCACGTGCACCCTGACGGTATCGCCCGGAATGAAGTGGGGCAGGTCCAGGCGCATCATCTCCTTTTCCAACTGCTTGATCTTTTCCATCTTATCGACTCCAATGATTGTATTTCACCTGCTAGGCGGGTGAGTTTTTCCCTTTTTCCGTTTCGACTATCGATTCTTGAACCTAAGCTGGACTCATCTACGCACTAACAACCGGTCCAGCATGATCGCCGCGGCCGACCGTACCGGCAGATGATTGTAGTCCGTTCCGCCGGAAAGCGGTTCGAGCACGTAATCGGCCCGCTCCATGAAGCTGTCCGCCAGCCCCCAGGCCGTACCCAGCGTCAACACCGCCGGCTTTCCGCTTTCGAGCATGGCCCGGAACTGCCCGAAACTCATATGGGGCGGTTGCGACCTGGCGCTGGTGGCCACGGTTACCGGATCGGCTTCTTCTTCCCGGCCGATATCAGCCAGAACCTCGTCGTAGGATTCTTTGACGCGAATCAGAAGCAACGCTTCGCGCCTGAGCGGGTTGTAATCCCCGCCGGCCCCGGTGACCCAGTGAGCCACAATTTTATCCACGAGGTCTATCTGGTCCTTGAGGGGCGTCACCACGTAAAAGGAACGCACGCCGTAGGTTTTGGCCGTCCTGGCAATATCGTGAAGATCCAGGTTGGTCACTGCCGAGGCGATGGTTTCCCCGTTTTTACTCACCACCGGGTGGTGAATCAACGCCACGTGCAGATTGGGCCCGGACAATGCTTTCAACACGGCGACACCATTCCTTCAACACTTGCACTTCCCGCTGCGTCAAGGCCCTTTCTTCCAGCAGATCCGGTCTTTTCAGAAACGTCCTGACGATCGAGGTCTCAAAGCGCCACTTCTCGATTTCCCGGTGGTTGCCCGAGAGAAGCACTTCCGGCACCACGTGACCGTTAAAAACCGGCGGCCGGGTAAAATGGGCGTGCTCCAGCAGGCCCCCTGAAAAGGAATCCCTTTCCGCAGAGTCATCTCCGCCGAGAACACCGGGAATCAGCCTGGTGACCGCCTCCATGACGATCATGGCCGCCAGTTCTCCGCCCATCAGCACATAATCGCCTATAGACACCTCTTGGTCGATGAAATCGTAGCAGATCCTTTCATCGATCCCCTCGTAACGGCCGCAGACCAGAATGAATCCGTCCCTCTCCGCGAACGAGCGGGCCATCTCCTGGTTGAAAGGGCGCCCCTGCGGTGTCAGCAGAATGGTTTGCGACAACGGCGACAGACGCTTTGCCTCACGGACGGCATCGGCCAGGGGCTCCGGCTTCATCACCATGCCGCTCCCCCCGCCGTAGGGCCTGTCGTCCGTCGTTCTGTGCTTGTCCGTCGAAAAATCCCTGATATTCAGGGCCGCAGCGCTGATCTGCTTCTGGGCAATGGCCTTGGCGACAATGCCATAATTCCAGAACCCCTGGAACATGTCCGGGAATATGGTTAAAACAGTGAAATCCATTCAAAGATCCCGCAACCCCTCCGGCAGATCGACACGCATCAATTTGCGTTTGACATCGATCTCCCTGACCACCCACTCGAGAGCCGGGACCAGTATCTCCTCAGGTTCTCCATCGATCTCGTTTTTAACCACATACACATCGTTGCTGCCGGTCTGCATGATCGAGGCCACACGACCAAGGTACTCGTTTTCGACGGTATAGACGGAAATCCCGATGATGTCCGACCAGTAGTACTCCCCCTCCTCCAGATTCTCAAGCGATTCGCGCACGACGAAAAGATACAGGCCCTTGAGTTCCTCGGCCTGGCTGCGCGTGGTTATCCCCTCCAACGCCAACAGCAGGGTTTTATGGTGCGGTCTGACCCATTCGACAACAAACGTTTTCGAGCCTCCGCCGACGTCGATATAAACAGCGCCGCCGGGTTTGAAACTGGATGCAGATTCGGCATATGAAGAGACCTTCACAGCTCCCTTGACGCCATGGGCGCCGAGGATCCTGCCCAGTGCCAGAAAACGATCCTCATCCACGGAACTATTCGATAATCTCCAGGACCGTCCGTTTCTTGATCTTGGCCGATGCCGCGCTCAAAATGGTCCGCATCGCCCTGGCGGTTCTGCCCTGTTTACCGATCACTTTCCCCAGATCCTCTTTTGCCACCTTCAGTTCCAGCACGGAAGTCTGGTTTCCCTCAATCTCGTCCACAGATACCTGATCCGGATGGTCAACTAGCGCCTTAGCAATGTAATAGATAAGATCTCTCATCGCATCGCTCCTTTGTTGGCTGTTGAGAATTAGAGTAGAGGTATTATGCTGGATTTACGAACAAGCCTTCCTTTTTCAATATGCTTTTTACGGTGTCCGATGGAAGCGCACCCTGGTCGATCCAATATTTTACCCTGTCGGTTTTCAGGGTCACCTCGGCCGGGTCCTGCAACGGGTTGTAGCTGCCGACGGCTTCGAGGTATCTCCCATCCCTGGGACTCTCGCTGTCGGCCACAACAATACGGTAGTAGGGTCTCTTTTTGGCACCATGTCTGGCCAGACGAATTTTAACTGACATACATTTTCTCCTTCAGAAAGGCAGCGCTCCACGGCCTAGTCCGCGCATGCCGCCCTTGTTGATCTTTTTCATCATTTTTAATATTTGTGCATAATTTTTCAATAACTTATTTACATCTTGTACACGAGTTCCGCTCCCCTTTGCAATCCTTTTTCGCCGGCTCCCGTTAATAATGGCGTGCTGGCGGCGCTCTAAAGGGGTCATCGAGTTGATGATGGCCTCGATGCGCACGAACTCCCCGTCGTCCACCTTGAGGTTTTTCAGCTGCTTTGCCTGGCCCATGCCGGGGATCATGTTGATCAAATCGGAAAATGACCCCATTTTCCTGATCTGAACCATCTGGTCGCGAAAATCTTCCAGGGTGAACTGGCTTTTGCGCAGCTTCTTTTCGAGTTCGACCGCCTTTTTTTCATCCATGACGGACTGGGCTTTTTCGATCATGGTCAGCACGTCGCCCATGCCCAGTATCCTGGAGGCCATCCTTTCCGGATGAAACGGCTCGAGTTCACTCAGCTTTTCGCCCACGCCGATGAATTTGATCGGCTTCTGTGTAACGGTTTTAATGGATATGGCCGCGCCGCCGCGGGCGTCCCCGTCCATTTTGGTCAGCACCACCCCGCCGATATCCAGTTCGTCGTCAAAGGACTTGGCGATGTTGACGGCATCCTGGCCGGTCATGGCATCGGCAATCAGCAGGATTTCCGAAGGGCTGACGGCCGCCTTGATCTGCCGCAGTTCCTCCATGAGCGCCTCGTCGATATGCAGCCTGCCTGCCGTGTCCAGCAGCAGCGTGTCGCACCCTTCCTGCTGGGCCGCCACCCTGGCCCGCTGGCATATGTCCACCGGCGCCATGCCCGTGTCAGAGGGAAATACGGGCACGCGAAGCTGATCGCCCAGTTTTTTCAGCTGATCAATGGCCGCCGGGCGATAGATGTCGACGGGCACCAGATAGGGGTTGTTCCCATTTTTTCTTAAATATACCGACAACTTGCCTGCGGTGGTCGTTTTGCCGGATCCCTGAAGCCCCACCAGCATGACCGACACCGGCCTGGTCCCGGTCAGGGTCAATTCCTGGTGTTTCCC
This sequence comes from Deltaproteobacteria bacterium, assembly GCA_022340465.1. Lineage (NCBI taxonomy): Bacteria > Pseudomonadati > Myxococcota > Myxococcia > Deltaproteobacteria bacterium. The sequence goes on from JAJDNW010000051.1 coordinate 7,019, forward strand.
CCCCATGAGTTCGGTGAGTTCCTCGTTGACAATCTTGACGACCTGTTGCCCGGGCGTCAGGCTGGACATGACCTCCTGGCCCAGTGCCCGCTCCTTGATGCCGGCCACAAAGGTCTTGACCACCTTGTAATGGACGTCCGCCTCCAAAAGGGCCATCCGGACCTCTTTGAGACCGTCCATGATATTCTTTTCTGAAAGCTTGCCGTGGCCTTTCAGTTTTTTGAATACTGTGTTAAGCTTGTCGCTCAGATTGTCAAACATGAAAACTCGCTTTTCGCCAGTTCCGCACAGCGAAGCGGACGGAGCCACACCAACCGTCAACCTGCAATCATGAAATTATTGAGAGTAATATTATATTGATTAGATGTCAAGCACAAAATGGATGCATCCATCGCCGGCACACCTGGGCGAACCATCTGAATATGCTGACATTTTACAAAATAACGAGCATAGCGCCTCCCTGTCCTCATGTCTCCTGGATCCCAAAAACCGGAAATTAAAAACCTGACACCCGAACAGCTGGCCACCTGGTTTCAGCAGCACGGCATGCGCACATTTCGCGCCCAACAGGTGCACAAGTGGATATACCTGCGCCAGGCCGAAACCTTTGAACAGATGACGGACCTGTCCAAGGCCGCCCGAAAGCTCCTGTCCGATCATTTTACGCTCCGGCGCCTTGAAATCAAGAAAACGGAAACATCCAGGGATGGGTCCAGAAAATATCTGTTTGAACTGCATGACGGCAACCTGATCGAAAGCGTGTTGATACCGGAAAAGAATCACGACACCCTCTGCATATCCAGCCAGGTCGGCTGCGCGCAGGGATGCCGTTTCTGCCTCACGTCACGCGGCGGGTTTGTCCGCAACCTCAGCGCCGGTGAGATCATCTCCCAGGTGAGCGATATCAGGCGCGACATTGGTCCCCAGGGCAAACTCACCAACGTCGTGCTCATGGGCATGGGGGAACCCCTGGCCAATTACGACAACGTTGTCGCCGCCCTGAATATCATTACCGACGGCGATAGCGGCCTCAAGATCTCCACTCGCAGGGTAACGCTCTCCACCGCCGGCCTGGTACCCAACATCCCGCGTTTAGGGAGGGACGTACAGGTCAACCTGGCCGTCTCCCTGAATGCCGCCGACAACGAAACCAGGAATGGGCTGATGCCCATCAACCGGAAGTACCCGATAGAAAAACTGCTCGCTGCCTGTAAGGCCTATCCCCTGCAAAACCGCAGAAAAATCACCTTCGAATACATCCTCATCAAGGGCGTCAATGACTCGCCTGCCGAAGCCCGGCGATTGGCCGCGCTCCTGAGACCCGTGCGCGCGAAAATCAACCTGATCCCCTTCAACGTCCATGCGGAAAGCACCTTCGAATGCCCGGATGAAGCAACGATCCTGGAATTCCAGCAGATTCTCACGAATGACAATTACACCGTCATGATCCGGCGCAGCAAAGGCGGCGACATCTCGGCCGCCTGCGGCCAGCTGCGGGCCAAGGCGAGGCTTGATGTAAGGCGTTGAAAACGCCCCGATGGCTCAACTAGATAAGCATCTTGCTGACGCTGCCGGGTTTGATCGGCAACACGGTGACCGTCCTGCTCCCGGATGGAGCACCCACCTTCACCTGCACCGGCCCGTCCCCGGGTGCTTTGGTGTAGCCGGCGCAGATGGCGGCCGCCAGCAAGACCGTCCCCTCGTCCCCGCCACCGGGCATCACGACCGTCGGTCCGGGGTACCCGATCGTTTTCAGGCTTGTGTCTTCCCGGGGGTTGAAGCAGCGCTGGATTCTCTCGTTGTCTGCTTTGGTGCGTCCCACCACGATCTTGGTGTGCCCGTCCAGCCGGAAGTGGCGTCCGTACTTTAAAAGCTCCAGCGCATTTTCCGGGGTGTCCTCCTGATGCCGGAACAGGTCGCGAAGGCGGTTGGCATACCCCTTGTCCGTGAGCAGGCAGCCCCCTGCCGGAGCCGGGTAGTCGGCGATGCCGTAGTGCCTGGCCAGGCGGATCTGGTCTTTGCGCCCCCTGCCGGCGATGCCCAGAAGCTTCTTTCTGTCCACCAGCCCCTCTCTTTCGGGGACGGATTCTTCCAGGCGCAGGGCACTCAGCGGACGGATCAGGTAACCGTCATATCCCGAATGTTTTTCCACGTACCTCAAGGACGGCCGGGTCTGGGACATGGGGCGCTGGCCCAGCACCTCCCCGCTGAACAGAAAATTAAAGCCCTCTTTTGCCATGACTTCGCCGGCCAGCCGGAACATCAGGGCGTGGCAATCCAGGCAGGGATTCATGTGCTTGCCGTAGCCGCAGGGCGGATTTTTCAGCATCTCAAGATATACGGGAGTTATCCGCTGCACCCTTAAAGGGATTCCCGTCATGGCCGAGGCTTTCCTGGCCTTATCCGCCGCAAAGAAGGGGGTCTCGAAGCTTATCCATTCTACGTGGATGCCCTGTTCACGCAGAACCACCCCGGACAGGATGCTGTCCAGCCCCCCGGAACACAAGCCCAGCCCTTTTATTTTTTTTCGATTGCTATTCATGCACGCCTCTACTAATAACAAATTTTCATTCTATTAATTTGAACCGAGATAGCGAGCGCATTCCCTGCAGCTTGCTGCAGGGTAAGCGAGCGAATCATAATCGATAGAATTCCTTGCGGTGAAGATTCCCCTTACGCTTGCTGCGGGGAGTGTTCAATATCAACACCAATAAGCCGCCAGGGACCGATGTTCCTCTTCCAGAGTTCGCATCGAATGTGAAAATTTGTTATGAACACCGATAAAAAAAGAACCGCCAGAATTCGTAAAATACTAAGGGCGCGCTACCCAGAAGTCAAGACGCAGCTGGACTACGAAACCCCCTTCCAGCTGCTGGTCGCCACCATACTGTCGGCCCAGTGCACCGACAAACAGGTCAATCGCGTCACCGCCGCTCTTTTTAAAAAATTGGCCACGCCGGAGGATTTTCACAGGGCCGGACTATCCGTCATCGAAAAACTTATCCACTCCACCGGCTTTTTTCGCAACAAGGCCCGCAATATCAAGAACTGCGCCGGCGTGCTGATGGAAAAACATGACGGAAACGTCCCGGCCGACCTCGACGAACTGGTGAAGCTTCCCGGCGTAGGGCGCAAGACCGCCAATGTCGTCCTGGGGGCGGCCTTTAACATCCCCGGGATTGTTGTGGACACGCATGTCGCCAGAATTTCCCGGCGGCTGGCGCTTACCGATAACAAGGACCCGGTAAAAATCGAGTTCGATCTCATGACACAGATCCCCAAAAAGGATTGGGACGCTTTCTCCCTGCGGTTGATTTACTTCGGCCGGGAACTCTGCAAAGCGAGGAAACCGCTCTGCCCCGACTGTCCCATGAACAGCCTCTGCACCTTCCCGGAAAAGACGACATGACCAACCCGGGCATGATACCATGACTATTATTACAATCACCATTTTATGCCTGCTCCTGCTGGTGATCGGCATCTATTGCTTTCCGGTCCGCAGGGCTTCCTTCGACAGCCTCTACGCCGATGTACCCGAAAAGGAGCGTGATGGTCTCAGGGCCTTTCGTTCGGATTGCCAACCGCGGCTTGTTCGGATCGAGGGCGATGAGTGGCGCTATCTGATTACCGGTGAAGGAAATCGGTCGATTGTTTTCCTGCACGGCATGGGTGGCGGCTATGACATCTGGTGGCAGCAGGTACGTCACTTCGGTAAAAATTACCGTGTGCTTGCCATGACCTACCCGCCCATCCACAATCTGGCGGATCTTTCCAAAGGCGTTATCGCCATCATGGACAAGGAAGGGCTGGAAAGCGTGCGTCTTGTCGGCAGTTCCCTGGGTGGTTATCTGGCGCAGTACATCGTCAGGCACTATCCTGCCAGGATCGAAAAGGCCGTTTTCGGCAACACCTTCCCGCCCAACGATATTCTGGTCAAGCAGGCAGGCCGCATGCGCTGGCTCCTTCCGATGCTCCCGGAATGGATGATCATGGCGAACCTGCGAAAAACAACGGATGCTTCGATAGTTCCCGCATCGGGCAACTCGGAGCTGGTGGGCGCCTATATGCGTGAGCAATCCCGCGGCATGATGCACAAGGCCCAGTTCGTTTCCCGCTTTCAATGCGTTCTCGACCACTTCGACCCACCGGATGTCGAAGGCCTGGGAGTTCCCGTCCATATTATCGAGGCCGACAACGACCCGTTGGTAAACGAGGCATTGCGGGAATTACTGAAAGCCACCTACCCAACGGCAGCGGTCAAAACCTTCCACCGGAAAGGTCACTTCCCCTACTTGAACGCCGCAGAAGCATACAACCTCACCCTGGAAGAATTCTTTAACGGCAAACAATAATTGCCCGCCACGATTTTAACATGATCCTAAATTGTGCAGTTGCCGGGGTTGCCGCATATACAGGGAAGATGCTTTTCCGTTATAGTGGTCTATGCGGGAGGGCATCTGACGCCGAAGATGCGGTAAGATCGGCAATCCCGCAGGGTTTCAAATTCTAAGAATTGAAACGCTCAACTTAGGATAATCTATATGGCGGAAATACTCCTCCGGTGACGCCGGCCGTCGAAATCCCGACTGTTGAACTGCCGGTTTTGAAACTCGGAAAACCTGTCCAGGTAAACGATGTTCGGGCGACCCGGCAACGGAACCTTTTTTCCGTACGCCGCATCACCCGTCGCGGCCCGCATGATGGATCGCAGCCGTTCGTCAAGGATACCGTATGAAAAATTGCCGGCTGCCACGGCGTAGTTGTGCGCCGTCATCTCCCGGCGCAGCGCCGGGGACGACAGGATGGTCCTGACGTATTGAACCGTGTCCGCGGAGAGGTAACCATCCATTACCGCCAGCTTGAACCCCAACGGCTCTATGTCCCGGATAAATATCCGGTAGCGGTTGATCAGAATGGGTTTTTTTAGATAGACCGCTTCCAGAAAAGCGTTACCGAACCCCTCGTACAGGCTGGGGTAGGTAACGAACGCCGCCTGATCGTAGATGTCCCACAAAGAATAGCCGTTGTTGCCGGCTGAAGGACCGCTCCCGTTGCCGTTCCCCTTTTCATGCGCACCCCAGGGATCCGTCAGCGCAACCGAAGCCAGTCGAAGATCCACCCCGTTGTCTCTGGCGTGGGTTTTCAGCCATTCGGCGTACTCGAAGCCCTCATCGCCCGCCTCGTGAGTGACCACCAGCTTGTAACGGGAATCGGCCAGCGCCCGGGTCAGGGCAATGGCATGTTCGATGCCCTTGCGCTGGATGACGCGTGTGGGCTGCAAAATAATTTCTTCCTTTTCTCCGAGGCCCATGGCCCGGCGAAACGCCTCGCCGCCCTCCCTGCTGACCCTGGGGGGATGGGCAAAGTCGATAACGTTCGGAATCACCGCGCCAACAAGGCCGCACCGCAGGGCCAGTTGTTCCTTTGCCTCCGAATTGATCACCACATGCTGTACGCTTGGGAGCTTCGGCGGGAAGGCGTTCTGAAGGTAATCGCCCACGGCATTTACCGAAAACCTGGGCCGCTCCCAGAAAAAATCGTGGTGATGGGCGATGGTGGGGAGCCCTGTTTCGGCAATTACCTCACTGATGGCCAGTCCCAGGGGAACATGCATGGGTATTGTCAGCACGTTTTCCGCCACCAGGACGTCGATGTCGAACGTTTCGATAAAATGGCGAATGCGCTGCTTCAACAGTCTCCGCAGGGCATGAATCTCTTCGGTCGTTGCGGGCGAACGCGTGGCCTTTCCCAAAATCCGCCGGTTGATCCGCTGGTTCCTTTCATTTTTAAAATGCGCCTCGGGCACCAGGTGGCTGTTTGCATCCGGGCGGTCCAGTTCACCCGCCAGCCAGAAACAGGTATTACCTTGTTTTTCAAATACTTCCGCCCATTTACTGGCCTCTAAGGTCACGCCGTCCGCACCGCAGAACCGTGTAGAAATGAATCCGATGTGATAGCCCATATTGTCACCCCAATTAGCAATGCCGTTCCGAATGTGTCCGCAATCCGCTGCCGGTTACCGCCCGACGTCTTTTGACAATCTGAAAACGCTGCAAAAAGCGTGCACAAATTTTAAATTATTATATTTCATAAATTTTCAGTTAGTTACATATTAATATGCTGCATGACGCATGGTTATGTGTCATTTATTTCACACTGCGGGTATGGCAGGGATGTCTCACCCGGTCCTCCCGCGGCCACCGCGCCCGTCAGGGAAACGGCAGAAAAGCCGACCTCATAGTTGCACCGCTGAAGTCAGCCCAAGTTGAGGGTCTTTATGCGAAGTCGAGGCCTTTGTCAATATGCCGCCGTCCCCTCCGAAACCGGCACCCGATTTGACCCTGAAAGGATATATCCTGGAATGAAACCGTCTTGCCGGTGACCGGGGCATCTGCTATACAGATATGGACATCTAAATGACATCTAAGTTGAAATGAAAGGCAATCGCGCATGAAACTTGGCATCATCGGACTGCCCGGCAGCGGCCGGTCCACCGTTTTCGAAGCCCTGACGCACAGTTCGTCGGAGGCCTCCCAGAAGAGTGAAAGCAAAATAGGCACCGTGCGGGTGCCCGATGAACGCGTGGATGTGCTCAGCGCCATGTACCGGCCGAAAAAGACCATCTACGCCCAGATAGAATATTTCCTTCCCAGGTCCGTCGGCCATGGCCAGGACGACAAGCAGGACCAGAGCTTTTGGGCCAAGGTCAGGGAGAGCGACGCCCTTATTCACGTGGTCCGCAACTTTGCCGGTATCGGTCAAAACAAGGTGACGCCCCAGTCCGATGCCGCCGCCCTGAACGAGGAAATGATGCTGGCCGATCTGGTGGTGGCCGAAAAGCGCATCGAACGCCTGGAGCATGACAACCGGCGGGGAAAAAAGTACCATCCGGAGGAGTTTTCCCTGCTGCAGAAATGCTGCGAGAACCTGGAAAAGGAGATCCCCCTGCGCGAGGTCCCCGAACTTGCCACGGCCCAGCTGCTGCGGGGATATGCGTTTCTGTCCGCCAAGCCCGTCCTGGTGTTGGCCAACAATGGCGACGACGACGACCGGCTGCCTGCGGGTTTGGATGCGGACACCGCCGTGGAGCCGATGGTCATCCGGGGCAAACTCGAACAGGAGCTGGCGCAGATGTCGGACGAGGAAGCCGCTGAATTCCTCGCCGAGTTCAGTATCAAGTCCTCGGCCATGGACAGGGTGCTGCGCCGTTCCTACGATCTTTTGGGATTGATCTCCTTTTTCACCGTGGGGGAGGATGAAGTCCGCGCCTGGACCATCCACAGAGGAACCGCGGCGGTCGACGCCGCCGACGTGATTCACTCCGACATAAAGAAGGGCTTCATTCGCGCCGAGGTGGTATCCTACGATGACCTGATGGAAGCCGGCAGCCACGTCGAGGCCCGCAAAAAGGGGACCGTGCGGCTCGAGGGCAAAACCTACGAAGTAAAAAATGGCGACATCATCAATTTCCGCTTCAATGTCTAGCATCCAAATGCCGGGACCGGTTCGCATGAGAGCGACGAACGGCCCCACAACCCAACATCTATTCCGGGAGGAAACACCATGGATTTGAAAGCGCTTCGTATCAACGGAAAACGACTTCAGCAATCCCTTGAAGAAATGGCCAAGATCGGCGCCACACCGGCTGGAGGCGTTCAGCGGCTCACCTTGACCGACGAAGACAAAAGAGCGCGGGACCTCTTCGTCCAGTGGCTCAAGGAGCTCGATCTGGAGATCACCATCGATGAAATGGGCAACATTTTCGGCAAACGCGCGGGAAAAAACAATGCGCTCCCCCCGGTAATGAGCGGGTCGCATATCGACTCCCAGCCCAAGGGGGGCCGCTTCGACGGAATTTTGGGCGTCATGGGAACGCTGGAGGCGCTGCGTACCCTGCATGAAAACGACGTTCAGACGGAGCGCCCCATCGTCATCGTGGACTGGACCAATGAGGAGGGCAGCCGCTTCGCTCCGGCCATGGTGTCCTCGGGCGTCTGGGCCGGAGCCCTGGACCGTGACTATGCCTACGGCCTAACGGACATCAACGGCTTCAAGTTCGGCGAAGAACTGGAACGGATCGGATACAAGGGACCGGCGCCCGCCAAAAAACATCCCCTGCACGCCTACTACGAATACCACATCGAACAGGGACCCATGCTGGAGCGGCAGGGCAAAACCATCGGCGCCCCCAAAGGCATTCTCTGCTTGCACTGGTACGACATCTATCTTACGGGCGAAGCCAACCAGGTGGGGCCGACACCCATGGAGGGCCGCCACGATGCCCTCTGTGCCGCCGCGGAAATGATTCTTAAGGTCAATCAACTGCCCGATAAAATGGGCGGCAACATGGTCGCCACCGTGGGAGAGATCCAGAACTACCCGAACTCCAGAAACATCATCCCCGACAGGATCCACTTCACGGTGGACATCCGCTCCTGGGACGATGAACACGCCATCAAGGCATGGGAGGACGTGAAGACGGATTTCAACGCCATCGCCCGGCGCAGGGGGTGCCCGATCAAAATTGAAGAGACCTGGCGTGTGGAGCACTCGCCGTTTGATGAAAAACTGGTTCAGCGCGTCCTGAAAACCGCCGAAAACCTTGGGTACTCCGCCCTGCACATGGTCAGCGGGGCCGGCCACGATGCCAGCTACATGAACCAGATCGCGCCCACGGCCATGATTTTCGTGCCCAGCATCGGCGGCAGGAGCCATGTGGAGGTCGAGGAGACTACCTGGGAGGATTGCGAAGCCGGTGGCAACGTGCTGCTGCACTGCCTGCTGCAGTCGGCCAACGAGCAATAAATCGATCCCGCCGGAGCAGGCGGGATCAATGTATTGGTTGACGTGGAGGAACCCATGAACATCGACAAGCTGCTGGCGGAACGAACCCGTAAAATGAGCGTCAACACCATCCGCGAAATCCTGAAGGTCGTCTCCAGGCCGGGCATGGTTTCCCTGGCGGGAGGCATCCCCGCTCCCGAAAGCTTTCCCATGGATCTTTTGCAGGTTCTGACAAAGACCGTGCTGGAAACATATGGGCCTTCCGCCCTGCAGTACGATCCCACGGAGGGCTTCGCCCCCTTGCGCGAAGCCCTCCCCGGGTACCTCGAAAGCAAAAAGGGCCTTCGGGCGCTGCCGGAGGAAATATTAATCGCCAGCGGTTCGCAGGGGGTGCTGGATGCCGCCGGCAAGGTGTTTATTTCCAAAGGCGACCCCGTGGCCGTGGAGGCGCCCACCTACCTCGGTGCCATTCACGCGTTTGACCCCTATGAACCCCGTTATGTCACCCTCACGTCGGACGACGACGGCCTGATCCCCGAGTCCCTCGAGGAGGTGCTGGCGCGGGAGCCGGTAAAATTCATCTATCTGGTTTCCACGTTCCAGAATCCCACCGGCAGAACGCTTACCCTGGAACGGCGCCGCCGCATCGCCGGCATCCTCCAAGCCCATGACGTGCTGCTGATCGAGGACGACCCTTACGGGGACTTGCGGTACACGGGACAGCACCTTCCCCCGATCAAAGCCCTCGCTCCCGGCCATGTGATCTATGTCAGCACGCTTTCCAAGGTGTTCGCCCCCGGCCTGAGAATCGGGTATTACCTGGCGCCCCCGGAAATCCGGGACTGGTTTGTCACCGTCAAACAGGGGGTGGATCTGCATACCAGCACCTTCAACCAGGCCTTGGCGGCGGAATATATCCGGGGGGGCTACCTGGAAAAGCACCTTCCGGAAATTATCGATCTGTACCGGCCCAAAAAGGACGCCATGCTGGCGGCTCTCGACCGGTATTTTCCACCGGGCTTCACCTGGTCGAAGCCCGCAGGCGGCATGTTTGTCTGGGTGGAGGGTCCGCAGGGGTATGACATGCAGGCGCTTTACCATCGCTGCGTGCGGCAGAACGTCGCCTTCGTGCCGGGTCAATTCTTCTACACCCGCCCGGAAGAGGGGCGTCACACCATGCGCCTCAACTTCACCATGGCCGACGAAGCAACGCTCGACCGCGCCATCAAAAAGCTGGCCGACTCGACAAGAATCACGCCAGACCGATGAAATCGACCTCGAGGCGGGACTGGAAATTTTCCACACGGGTGAAGATCTCCTTGAGCATCTTCTGCTCGATGCGCGTCAGGCTCTTTGGATTGATGAAGTTGTCCGGTTTGCCCTTTTCGTCCATGATGGCCGTCACCTGACGGACAAAACGGATCTGCAGGAGAAAGCTGTACGCTTTTTCCAGCTCCTCGTACTCCTTCTGCTTCAACACCTGCTTGATGCGCAGCTGTTCCAGGCGTTCGAGGGTGTTGGTTTCGCTGATGTTGTTCTTCAACGCGTAGATCCGGGCGAAATCCACGATGGGAGTCATGGCGCTCTTTATGTCGAACTTATCCTTGTTTTCGCCCTTGTGCTCGACGACGAAATTCCCGAAAAACCCGATGGGTGGTTTGAAGTGCAGGGCGTTTTCCGAGAGGTGCCGAAAGAAACCGGACCATCCGCCCAGTGTGAGGAACAGATGCTGCCGCAGGCTGTCGATGAGGGCCGTCTCTCCGTAACCGCCCCTGAAATCGAAAAAGATACTCGCCTTCAACAGGTTTTCGGCTTCGGCGGTATGGATCCAATTGGAAAAATAGGCCTTCCACTGGGACAGGGGCTGGCACCACTTTGGGTTCTTGGCCATGACTTCGCCGGTGCATAAATCATAGCCGGCATCGTCCAGCATCCCGCAAACCTTTTCCCCCAGTGCCAGGAAATATGTCCTGGTCGCCTTTAGATCCTCTTCAGGCACATCTTCGAAAATAATGGCGTTGTCCTGGTCGGTTTTCAGGGTCTGTTCGTTGCGACCCTCGCTCCCCAGGATCATGAAAACAAATTTGACCGGTGGCGGTCCCATCTCCTTCAGGGCAAATTCCAGCAGTTTCTTCAGAATCGTGTCGGAAACGGTGGTGATGAAACGCGTCAGATTTTTGGCCTGGGCACCGCTGGTGATCAGGCTGCGCACCTGTTTGGGAAGCCGGTCATGCCGGTTGATGATCTCCTCCATGCTGGCGGCATTGACCAGTTCCCTGATCAGGAACACCGGCGACTGGCCCTGAGCCGCCAGAATGTCCCGGTTGGAAAGAATGCCGACGACCTCTTCGTCGCTGTCCATGATAGCCAAATGGCGGATGCCTTCCTGCATCATTTTCATCAGGGCTTCGAAAACCAGCGCCTGGCTCGAAATGGTGTGTACCGGAAAACTCATCACCTCGGACACGGGGCGGTTGACGTCCCAGGCATACACCACGACCTTGCGGGTCAGGTCTTTCTCGGTAAGCACGCCCACGCACTTTCCCTCATCATCCTTGATGAAAAGAGAACTGATCCTGTATTCCACCATCAGGTTGGCGGCGTCGCGGATGGTCAAGTCGACATGCCCGAAGATGGGCTTCTTGGTGTAAATATGGGCTATGGGTTGATTGAAGAACTGCAGGGCGCTCTCTTCCGGACGGGCGGTTTTGGCGATGATGGCGGCATACGATTTTTCCAGCATGCGCTTGCCGAAAATATCGGTGAAAAATTCCGAGAAGGCCGGAAAGCGATGACAGATGTCCAGGAACAAATCTCTGGGCAGCAGGTAAAAGTAGGAATTTTCCCCAACCGTAAGCGTTCTTACCGAGATGCCGTCGTTGAGAAGCATCGATATCCCGCCATAGCAGTCGCCCTCGCCCAGCACCGTGTACATTTTTTTTTCGCCGTTTTCCTCATAGTACCGTTCGGCCGCCCCCCGGTGAAGAATGTAGAGGTGGCCGATCCTGGATCGTCCCTGTACGAAAAGCACCTTGTTCCGGGGAAACTGCATCGGGGAAAGCTTTGCCGCAACACGGCTTATCTCCTCCCCGGGCAAAAAGGAAAACGGTTCGATCCCCTCCAGGAACACGCCTATCTGGCCCACCTCGATCAGAGATGTCAGGGATGCGTCGATGATGTTCTTGCTGAAATTTTTCAGGAAATATTCGTAGAAGGACTTGTGTCGCCGGCACAGATCCTGGAAGGTCTCCCGGGGAATGGCGTAGCCGCTGCAGTCCTCATCCACGATAACGGTGCGCAGGGAGATACCGCCGTTCATCATGATGGAGATCCCCCCGAACACCTCGCCGGCCGCAATCAGCCCCGAGTGCATGCGGGTGCCCTTTTTATCGTCCAGAAGTTCCAGCACGCCGGTGGTGACCACGTAAATGCTGTCCACAACCGTCATGTCCTGCGTGGCGAAAACGGTACCCCTGGCGTAGCTTCTTACGGTTGCAGACTCGGCCACGCGCCGGATCTCCGCCTCCGGCAGAAAGGAAAAATGCGGCATCCGTGTAAAATACTCGAGGGCATTTGAAGGCATGATTTTTTTTGGGTTCATCCGGAAGAGCCTTTTTTTATCATGGCCTCAACACTGCAGAAGCCTGAGGGTGATACTGCCGGGCCATCCCGGGCCGTGAGGTCAATCGCTGCTGATCTCCTCCTTCAGCAGACAGCAGGCAATCTTGTACCGTGGTCTGCCCTCCCGGTCGTAGGCGATGTTGCCCGGCTGGATGATCCTGTTCATGACGCACCCTTCGGGAATGGAGAGCTTGAAAAGGTCATCTTCGTTGATGGGCGGCATCTGTTTCAGGACATTGTCCTCGAAAAAAAGAGCGTGCATGGGAAAATCCTCGCACAGCGGGCACCGGTACACACGGCCGTTGGGAAAGACGAAATAGTTGTCCGCCACGATGCCGGCGCAGGCAAAGGTCTCCCCGGGATCCAGGTACACCTTGGGATAGGTGACCGTGATGCCTCCGTCCGCAATCCTCTGGGCAACATCCGGAATGATGTCCAGCCAGTGGCGGTCGTCGACCTGCCTTATAGCGTCCTCACCAACCGGCCCCCCGAAAGCCGAGGACTTTCCGCGCAGCCCGATCACCTGAATGAAAAAACGGTCGACGGCCAGCTCCTTTAAAAACGGCACCATCCCCTGCAGGCCGTCCAGGTTGCCGCTGCTGACCGTATAAATGAGGCTGGTGGCGAAGCCCCTTCTGCGGGCGGCCCTGATGCCGGCCACACAGGTATCGAACGACCCTTCGCCCCGCAGGCGGTCGTTCACTTCCGCGGTAGGCCCGTCCAGGCTGAAACTGAAAAAATCCACCTCCCCGGGGTCGACTCTGTCGAGGATGTCGTTGAAGAGGTAACCGTTCGTGTCGATGGTAACGGACGCGCAGCCGCTGTCTCTGGCCGTTCTGACAATCTCGGGAAGTTCCGGGTGCAGCGTGGGCTCCCCCCCTAGAAGGACCAGGTTCGATGCGGTGCTATCGGCGGAAAGCGCCTGTATCCATCTGGAAACCGTCGCCAGCGGCAGCCTGCGTTCGCCGTGTTCTTTCCTGTTGATATAACAATGCCTGCACTTCAGGTTGCATCTGGTGAGAATGTGAAAAAAAATGTTCTTGGATTCTTTGGAAAAAGAAACGGTCCTTTTCATCTGAATTTTTCTATGGGCCTGCTGATAGCCTTCTTGGCTTTGATGAGTTCCTCGTTGGTCAGACGAAGGCGGGCGGTCATGTATTCGGCAAATATCCGGTAGAGCAACAGCAGAAAATCAAGCTTTTCGTCCTTGTCCCCGTCGGAGGCGAGGCGGTCGTGAGCCGAGGTGTCCACCGCCAGACATACGGTTTTGCCCATGGCATACACGGAGGCGGACCGGCTCTGTTCGTCGATAATCCGCATTTCGCCAAAAATCTCGCCTTGTCTCTCGATGGTCCCGATGGTGACGCCCTCCTTGGTGACCTGAATCTTGCCCGAAAGCAGAAAATAGAGCCAGGGATCGTAGTCCCCTTCGATAATGATGGGTTCTCCGTCTTCATACTGTCTTATTTTGCTCAATCGAAGCAGTTTGCTCAGATTTTTGGTTTCGAAGTTCCGCAAAGCGGAAATAGTCAAAAGCTTTTGAATATTCTCGATGTTTTGCTTGAGATATTTAGACTCAATCATGCGCCCCTCCACATTGGGAAAATGTGAAACGTCCGATTTAAGATGCTGATATTTTATGTCTTAATCTAAAAAAGCGCAAGGAAATTCTTCTAAATCGATGGATCAGAAAGCCTCCAGGCAATCTTTGGTGATGCTTTCGTCGAACGTCACCGGGTAGCAGCCGTCGAAGCAGGCCTTGCAAAAACAGTTCTCCGGCGAATCGACGCCGGTGGAGGACAGCAGGCCCTCGAGGCTGAGATAACTGAGGGAATCCAAACCGAGAATTTTGGTGAGTTCCGGAAGATCGTAATTGGCGGCGATCAATTCTCCCCGCGTTGAAAAATCGATGCCGTAATGGCATGGGAAGCGGTGCGGCGGCCCGCTTACCCGCATGTGCACCTTCTTCACGCCGAGTTCCCTCAGCGTCCTGACCCTGGTTTTGACCGTTGTTCCCCTGATGATGGAGTCTTCGATAATCACGATATCCTTGCCTCGAAGAAGCTCCTTGACGGGGTTCAGTTTGATCCTCACGCCGAAATCGCGCATGCTCTGGGTCGGCTGAATAAAGGTACGGCCGACATAATGGTTGCGGATCATACCTATTTCAAACGGCAGGCCGGATTCCTCGGCATATCCGAGGGCGGCATAGGTGCCCGAATCCGGAAAAGGCATCACCAGATCCGCTTCCACGTGCGACTCCTGCGCCAGACGGCGCCCGTGCGCCTTTCTTATCTGGTATACGTTTTTCCCGAAAAACGTGCTGTCCGGCCGGGCAAAATAGATAAACTCGAAAATGCAAAAGGAACGTTTCGCGGGCGCATTCACGTGCAGGCTTCTGATCTTGTCGCCGTGGATAATGACGATCTCGCCGGGGTCGAGTTCGCGGATGAACTCCGCCTGAACCAGGTCGAGGGCACAGGTCTCGGAAGCGAGCACATAGCTGCCGTTCAAACGGCCCAGGCACAGGGGGCGGAAACCGTTGGGATCCCTAATGCCGATGATTTCCCCCTTGCCGGTCAGCATGACGAAGGAGAAGGCGCCTTTCATGCGCGACACGGTGGCCACCAGGGAATTCTCGAAGCCCAGGTTCAGGTTTTTCACGAAAAGATGCAGCAGAATTTCACTGTCCATGGTTGTCTGGAATATCGAGCCCGCCTCTTCCAGCTCCCTTTTCAGTTCGTAGGCGTTCACGATGTTCCCGTTGTGGCCCACGGCGTACGATTTCTTGCGATGCCGGATGACAAAAGGCTGGGCATTGCTCAGGATAGAGCTGCCGGTGGTGGAATAGCGCACATGGCCGATGGCGCAGCGGCCCTCCAGAAGCTCCAGGTGCAGGGGATCGAACACATCCGGTACCAGTCCCATACCCTTGTGGGAAACGATGCCGTCCTCTTTTACGACGGCGATGCCACAACTCTCCTGTCCCCGGTGCTGAAGGGCGTACAGGCCGAAATAGGTCATCTTGGCCGCTTCCGGATGATCGGAAATGGCGAAGATACCGCAGGCTTCTCTAGGCTTGTCAAATTCACAATTCATTGTTGAAATTTTCTCCTACAATTGCCCAAAACATCGTTGCCGTGCTGTATTTTCAATGGTGAAGCGGATGTTCCGCGTCAACCATGATAGGCCTGAATCGTCTTCACGGAAAACGCCTTGTCCCGCAGCGCCGTGACCCCCCTGCACATGGCAAGGGCGCCTGAAATCGTTGTGGCATAGGGGATGTTGAATTTCAGAGCGGACCGCCTGATGGTGTAGCCGTCTTTCTTGGAGGTGTCCCCCACCCCGGTGTTGATGATAAACTGAATCTTGCCGTTCTTGATGGCGTCGACCACATTGGGGCGCCCCATGGAGACTTTCGTGACCCCCTCGTTGGGAATGCCGTTTCTGCTCAGGAAATCCGACGTCCCGCTTGTGGATATGATGTTGAAACCGATCTTGTGAAATTGGGAGGCCACCGACAAAACGGCCGGCTTGTCACTGTCCTTGACACTGATAAAAACCGTCCCATGGGTGGGCAGGTTCATACCGGCCCCCAGCTGAGCCTTGGCATAAGCCCCGCCGAAATGGGAATCGATGCCCATGACCTCTCCGGTGGATTTCATCTCGGGTCCCAGCAGCGTGTCCACGTCCGGAAACCGGTCGAAAGGCAGCACCGCTTCTTTTATGGAAATATAATCGGGGACCACCTCCGTGGCCACGCCCAGTTCGTCTAGGGTTTTGCCCAGCATGACCTTGGTGGCTATTTTCGCCAGGGGAACGCCGGTGGCCTTGCTCACGAAAGGGATCGTCCGGGAGGCCCGCGGATTGACTTCTATCACGAAAAGACGGTTGTCCTTGATGGCGTACTGGACGTTCATCAGCCCGATGACATTCAGCTCATACGCCATAGCTTTGGTGGCGGCCGATATCTCTTCCAGCATGGCGGCTTTCAGCGTGTAGGGCGGCAATACGCAGGCAGAGTCCCCCGAATGGACACCGGCGGCCTCGATGTGCTCCATGATGCCGCCGATCACCGCCTTTTTGCCGTCTGAAATGGCATCCACGTCCATTTCGATGGCATCTTCCAGAAATTTGTCGATGAGAACCGGATAGCCGGGAGACGCCAGAATAGCCAGCCGGGCAAAGCTTTCCAACTCCTGCCGGTCGTACACGATCTTCATCGCCCGCCCTCCGAGCACGTAGGAAGGCCTTACAACCACCGGGAAACCGATGGCGTCCGCAACCGCTGCCGCCTCCTCGATGCTCAGCGCCGTACCGTTGGCCGGCTGAACCAGTCCGAGCTTTTTCAGCATGGTCTGGAACAGCTCCCTGTCCTCGGCCCGGTCGATGCTGTCCGGCTGGGTCCCCAGGATGGGCACCCCAGCCGCGTGGAGGGATTCGGAGAGGTTGAGCGGGGTCTGGCCGCCGAATTGAACAATCACGCCCAAAGGTTTCTCGGTCTCGGCGATATGGAGGACGTCCTCCTTGGTCAACGGTTCGAAATAAAGCTTGTCCGACGTGTCGTAATCGGTGCTGACGGTCTCCGGATTGCTGTTCACCATGATGCTCTCCACCCCCTCCTCGCGGAGGGCGAAGGAGGCGTGCACGCAGCAGTAGTCGAATTCGATTCCCTGACCGATGCGGTTGGGCCCGCCGCCGAGGATAATCACTTTCTTCCGATCCGAAACCCGGGCTTCGCTCTCGCTCTCGTAGGTGGAATAGTAATAGGGGGTGGCTGCCTTGAACTCGGCGGCACAGGTGTCGACCAGTTTGTAGACCGGCCGGAGACCCCTTTTTTTTCTGCAGGCGGCAATCAGGTCTTCCTCGACACCGCAAAGATGCGCCAGCTGAACGTCGGAAAACCCCCAGGATTTGGCCCTCTTGAGCAGGGCATGGCCCGCATCTGCATCCGGCCCGGTAGCCATGGGGTCCCGGGCCAGGGACCTGATATGCCCCCCCTCCTTCACCAGGCGGGATTCCATCTCGACGATCTGACGGATCTGGTAAATGAACCAGGGATCTATTTTGGTCAGGTTGAAAATCTCTTCGACGGTCAAACCGGCCTGAAGGCCCAAGCGAAGGAAAAAAATGCGCTTTGAATTGGGGATGGCCAGCTGCTGTTTGATCTCCGTTATGCCGGGTTTCTGCCCGTCGTCTTCAATGAAGTCCTTGCCGTCCGCACCCAATCCGAAACGGCCGATTTCGAGGGACCGCAGCCCTTTCTGCAGGGCCTCCTTGAAGGTTCTGCCGATGGCCATGGTTTCCCCCACGGACTTCATGGCCGTGGTCAGGAAATCTTCGGTTTCCGGAAATTTTTCGAACGTCCAGCGCGGGATTTTCACCACGCAGTAATCCAGGGTCGGCTCGAAGGAGGCCAGGGTCTCCCCGGTAATGTCATTGGGAATTTCGTCCAGCGTGTAGCCCACCGCCAGCTTTGCAGCGATCTTGGCGATGGGAAAGCCGGTGGCCTTTGAAGCCAGGGCCGAGCTGCGTGAAACCCGCGGGTTCATTTCCACCACCACCATCTCGCCGTCCTCGGGGTTGATGGCGAACTGAACATTGGAACCGCCCGTGTCGACGCCGATCTCGCGCATGATGTCGATGGAGGCGTCACGCATGACCTGGTACTCCCTGTCGCTCAGGGTCTGGACCGGCGCCACGGTGATGCTGTCACCGGTATGGATCCCCATGGGATCCATGTTTTCGATGGAGCAGATGATCACCACATTGTCGTTGTGGTCCCGCATCACCTCCAGTTCGTATTCTTTCCAGCCCAGGACGGACTCCTCCAACATCACCTGATTGATCAGGCTTGCATTCAGGCCCGCCCGCGCCATGATTTCCAGGTCGTCCGCGTTGTAGGCCACCCCGCCGCCGGTGCCGCCGAGGGTAAAGCTGGGCCTGACAATGATGGGGAAGCCGATATCCGCCGCGATCTCCCGCGCCTGATCCATGTCAGTGGCAATGCCGCTGTTGGGAATTCGCAGGCCGATGCGTGCCATGGCTTTGCGGAACCGGTCCCTGTCTTCGGCTTTGTTGATAGCGTCCAGGGACGCCCCGATCATCTCCACACCATATTTTTCGAGGACCCCGGTCTTGGCCACTTCCACCGCCGTGTTGAGTCCTGTCTGCCCGCCCAGGGTCGGCAGCAGCGCGTCCGGCCTTTCATTTTCGATGATTTTGACCACAGCGTCGGGTACCACCGGTTCGATATATGTGCTGTCCGCCATCTCCGGATCGGTCATGATGGTGGCGGGGTTGCTGTTGACGAGGATGACCTCGTACCCCTCCTCCTTCAGAGCCTTGCAGGCCTGGGTTCCTGAATAGTCAAACTCGCATGCCTGGCTGATAATGATGGGACCGGCCCCGATGATGAGTACCTTTTTTATGTCTGTCCGTTTGGGCATTGTTCGTTTCAGTTTTACCGTTTTAGGTTGCAATGCGGCATAACGCTGGTTCTTTTACAGCAGATCAGATTCGTTCTTTTTGCATCATATCCACAAATTCATCGAAAAGATAACCTGCATCGTGGGGCCCGGGAGACGCTTCTGGGTGGTACTGAACGGCCAAAAGGGGCAGCGCATTGTGGCGGAATCCCTCGAGCGTGTCGTCATTCAGGTTGACATGGGTGATGGACACATCCTCACCGGCCAGGCTTTCGATGTTCACGGCAAAACCGTGATTCTGGGAGGTGATCTCGACTTTTCCCGTGGCCAGGTTTTTCACGGGCTGATTGCCGCCCCGGTGGCCGAATTTGAGCTTGTAGGTCTTTCCCCCCAGGGCGATCCCCAGCAGCTGGTGGCCCAGGCAGATGCCGAATATGGGCTTGTAGCCGATCAGGTCACGAATGGTGTCGACGGCATAGCTCACCGGCTCGGGGTCCCCGGGGCCGTTGGACAAAAACACGCCGTCGGGGTTCATGCGGCGTACCTCGGCGGCAGGTGTCGACGCCGGAACGACGACGACCTCGGTGTTCCTGTTGGTAAGATTCCGGATGATGTTGTATTTGATGCCGTAATCGAAGGCCACGACGGACAGCTTCTCTCCCCTGTACCGCCAGACCCCTTCGTCCAGAGACTGCTGCGCGTCATCGACGGGAGACGGTCTGCCGTCGATCCAACGGTAGGGCCTGGTCGAGGAGACGCCCGTTGCCAGGTCCTGGCCCACCATGCTGGGTACCCGGCGAGCCTTCTCGACCGCGGACGCGGGGTCCAGGTCGTTTGTCGTGACGAAGGCACGCAGGGCGCCGCCGTTTCTTATGTGTCGCGTGAGCGCCCGGGTGTCGAGGTCCTCGATACCGATCACGTTGTGCGCCTTGAGATAGTCCGCCAGGGTGGCGGTGGATCTGAAATTGCTGGGAAAAGCCTGATATTCACGGATCAGAAACGCGGACACGTGAATCCTGTCCGATTCGACGTCTTCGGGATTGACCCCGTAGCTGCCGATCAGGGGATAGGTCATTGTTACCATCTGACCGCTGTAGGAAGGATCGGTCAATACCTCCTGATACCCGGTCATACTGGTATTGAACACAACCTCGCCGCCCATTTCGCCCGGTCCCGTAAAGGAGCGGCATTCAAAGGTACGGCCGTCTTCAAGCGCCAGCAATGCTTTCATCGGTCAGTTCCATTCAACACGTCCCCTGCCATTTCAAACCGCAAAGGGGCAAGGGGAACAAAGCGTTAAGCTGCAGTGGAAACGGATAAAAAAAAATAGCGGCCAAGCCGCGTTACGTAAAAAATGCGCAGCATTTTTACTGCTCACTTAACACATCTGGCATCCAAATCAACCGAAATCCGCCAGTTCGATTACCGACGTTCCGGTTTGTTGGTTCTAAAATAATCACAAAAGCACAAAGAAACACCTTTGTGCCCTTTGTGCCTTCGTGGTTCTTTCAATTTTTTCCCTTAAACAGTCTTATTCGATAGGGGTATTCTCGACCAGATTCCAGATGCCGCAGGGGCACGCGCCGGCGCAGAAACCGCACCCGATGCACCGTGACGCATCCACCACATATTCGAACGCATCCCCGCTCTTTTCCATGCGGCTGATGGCCGACTCCGGGCACATGGCCACGCATATGCCGCAATCCCTGCACTGGCCGCAGGAAGCGCACTGGCTGCCGCACTGGCTCAGGTCCTCGTAAGCCGTTATCCTGGGATCGTAGTAGGCCATGGAAACCCGTTCAATATCGATGACCTGTTTCCGGGTGGCGGACGGCCTTTTCCCTTCCAGGATGTCCCCGATGGCGGCGGCGGCCTTGCGACCGGCGCCGATGGCATCGGTCAGCAGCCCCGGGCGGACGATGTCGCCTACGGCAAACACCTTGGGGTTGGTTGTCTGAAAATACGCATCTACCTTCACATGGCCCTTTTCCACGGCCACGTCCTCGGGAAGAAATGCCAAATCGGGCACATCGCCTATGGAAACAACGACGGTATCCGCCGGAATCAGTTCACCGCCTTCCAGGACGACTCCCTTGGCGGTGATTTTGCTGGTGAACACGGGCCATCTGAACTCGGCGCCGGCGGCTTCCGCGTCCTCGCGCTCTTTGCCGAAGGAGGCCGGCGTCTGGACATCCAGAAGGGTCAGTTTATCGGCTCCCAGCCTGGCGGCTTCGGTAGCAACGTCGCAGCCGACATTGCCGGCACCGATGACAACCACACGGGTGCCGACCTTTAGCGTTCCCTTTTTGGCATTGCTTAAAAATTCGAGAGCGCCGATCATGCGCTCCTTGCCCGGGATGTTAAGCAGCCTGGGTTTCCGGGCGCCTGCCGCTATGACCACCGCATCGAAATCCGTTATCAGCGCCTCGGTGTCTTTTGCGGTCAGCCGTTGCTGCAGATGAACATGCGGTATGACCTCCTGAATGCGTTCCAGCTCTTTTGCCACAACCGCTTTTGGAATACGGCTGTTTGGTATCACCGAAGCGACCTTTCCGCCGAGAACCGCGGTAGCGTCGTAAACGACGGCCTCGATCCCCTGAAGCCGCAGCTGCCATGCCATGGAGATGCCGGCCGGCCCACCGCCGACCACCGCCACCCTTTTACCGTTCAATGCGGGAAATTCCGGCAGGTTGGCATCGATGCTGGCCTTTCCCAGTCCGGTTATGTCCACCGGCGTCATGAAAGCCGACTGTTTGGTGCACGACTGCATGCAAAGATTGGGACACAGGTACCCGCAAACGGTCGCCGGAAACGGCGTGTAGGCCAGGGCCATATCCACCGCTTCGTCGACACGGCCCTCCCGCACCATGCGCCAGCGCGCCTGCACGGGTATTCCGGTGGGGCAGGCATCCTGACAGGGCGATATATATTGGCCGTTTTCCCAGACAGGCACCTGGCGGCGCAGGTCCCCACGGGTGATCACGGGAATCGGGCTGCGGTCGACATCGGTCAGATCCCCCACCAGCCCCCCCACACCGAGGGCCCGGTCCCACACATCCTGCCTGAATTGCGCCATGGAACGCCTTTGCGCCGAGGTCTTCTCGTGGGGCAGACGGGCCCGCAGCAACTGCCACTCGTCGCGGCGACCCATCTCCTGCTTGAGTTCGATGCGACCGATCTTTTCCAGAAACAACTGCATGTTTTCCTGAAGCCAGGACCAGTCCCCGTCCCCGATGGGGACCATCTTGGCATCCGTCTGGCTGAACCCGCCGTGTGGGCCTTTTAGAAAAACCTTGCCTCCGACCATGCCCACCAGGGGGCGGTACCCGAGAACATTCCCGGCATTCTGGGGGGCGTGACCGCAGATGACGGCTATGCCGCCGGCCATGAACTCTCCGAAGTAGTCCCCGGCAGACCCCAGCACCCACAGTTCGGGGGGAGCAAAACGGGGGTTGTGTTTGGTCATGGTCATGCCGCGGGCGCCGATATTGCCGGCCACGTAAATCTTGCCCTGGGCCATGGCATTGGCCACGCCATTGGAGGCATGACCGTGAACGGTGATCTCGGCGCCGGTGTTGAGCCAGCCCACATCGTCCGAAGCCGGTCCCATGACCTTGATGTGGGTGTTGGGATACCCCATGGACCCCACCCGTTGTCCGGGGTGTCCCTGGATGTTCACATGGACGGCTTCTCCGTCGCTGCACCGCAACCGCCCGCCGATACCGTGCTGCCCGAAGGCATGCACCATCAGGGAACGCTTGCCCTCCCTGACGGCCTCCTGGATATGCTCTTCCAAAACACGGGATGCGATGCGCCGGCCGTGGTGCTGACCTGAAAACACGTGTGGTTGGTCGTCGGAATTCATTTTTAATCTCCGCCTATTCGATCCTACCGTTTACCGGTTATCCGGCGATTGCTGTCGCCCATTTGCGGCAAGCCGGAAAATATACTAGAATACCCTTCGTGGTCTTTAAACAACATAGCGAATACTCAGCCTTTCTGCCGCAGCCTGGTCGGATATGCCCAAGGCATCCGACATCCCGATGGGCAGCGATGTGGACCTTCCCAGCGGTGCCACTATTTTTTTCAGTTCGGTGTCGAATCCCAGGAAAAGATCGACGACCCTCTCCGCCACCTTCTCGGTGTCCAGCCGTCGATACAGCCGGGGGTCCTGCGACGTGATGCCCTTGGGACAGTGCCCGATGTTGCAGATGTTGCAGCGGTCGGATTCGCTCCCCAGACACCCGGCGGCCGCCTGCATGACATACTTTCCAATCTGCACCCCGCTGGCTCCCAGCATGATCAGGGCTGCGGCGTTGGCGGCCAGGTTGCCGCTCTTTCCGATGCCTCCTCCGGCGAACAGGGGAATCTCGTTCTGCTTGCCAACCGTCACCAGGTTCAGATAGCTGTCCCGGATGTTGCTGGCTATGGGATGCCCCATGTGGTTCATGGACACGTTGTAGGCCGCGCCGGTGCCGCCGTCCTCTCCGTCGATGGCCAAACCGCCGGCATACGGATTGCGGGCCAGGTTGTTCAACACCGCCAGGGCGGTGGAGGTTCCCGAAATTTTAGGATAGACCGGCACGCGAAACCCCCAGGCCATGGACATGGAGATGATCATTTTGGCCACGGACTCCTCGATGGAGTATTTTGTCTGGTGCGTCGGCGGGCTGGGAAGGCTGACCCCGGGGGGGACGCCCCTGATGGCGGCAATCAGTTTGTTCACCTTGTGCCACATGAGGAGTCCGCCGTCGCCCGGTTTCGCCCCCTGCCCGTACTTGATCTCGATGGCGCAGGGGTCTTCCTGCATGTCCGGAATGGCCTGAATGATCTCGTCCCAGCCGAAGTAACCGCTGGCAATCTGCAGGATCACGTACTTTAAAAAGCGCGACCGCAGCAGCCGCGGGGGGCAGCCGCCCTCACCGGTACTGATGCGCACCGGCATGCCCAGCTCCTCGTTGAGATACGCCACCCCCATCTGCAACCCTTCCCACATGTTGGGAGAAAGCGCCCCGAAGGACATGCCGCCTATGATCAACGGATAGATCTCCCTGATAGGCGGAATCCAGCCGTTTTCGCTTAAAAATTTGAGGTTCTCCTCCGGTGGCAGCACCCTTCCCAGGAGGGTTTTCAATTCGAATTCATGCCTTCCGGCATCCAGTGCCGGGTCGGTCAACATGGAAATGCGGATAAACTTCAGCTGGTCCAGGATGCCGCCGGCGACATTCCGCCGCCCCCCCCGGCGACGCGGCTGTCCGCCCCTGTTCACGTGGTAGCGCAACTTGTCGGGCTCATCGCTGCGCAGGGGCATAATGGCGTCGTTGGGGCACACCATGCTGCACATGGCGCATCCGACACAGGCATACGCGGGCTCGGTCAGCTGCCTGATGCCGTGATACACGTCGAACGTATTCGTCGACGCCCCCGCGGGCTCCAGCGTCGTTTTCACACGGCGTTTTCGAAACGCCGCCAACTCGATTGCGTTGACCGGGCAGACAGCGGTACACTTGCCGCACAGCGTGCATTTGTCCTTGCTCCACTGAATCTGCCAGGGCAGATCCTTGACGCTCAATGAGGAAGGGGCAATGGGTCTGTCTGGGTACATATCTCGACCTCCTGTCGCTCCGGGCCCACGATGACCGTGTCCAGGTGCATGGGTTGAAAATCTTTTTCTCTGTCCCGGTCCGGGATAACGGCGTCCAGCCCGCATATTTCGGAGGAAAAGGCGTATCTGCCGGGACGCCCGCCCACCACGCCGGGACGCAGTTTTTTCCGGTCCTGAAGCATGAACAGCGAGTGATCCGGCAGGCAGCCGATGACACAGTTGGGGCCGTCGATAATCAAGCGGCGACAGGATTGCTTCAGGTGCGTCAACAGGGGGGCATCGGGGCGGCCCGCCAGGTCACTGTCCTGCAGCGGCGTGATGATGTGCTTGTAAGCCTCGATACCCAGGCCGAGCTTGGTGGCCGCGTAGTGCAGGATATGCGTGAACACTTCCGAATCCGACTGGTAGCCGGTGTATCCTTCGAAATTGCGTGACAGCAGAAATTCCTTGATGGGCGTAAAAGCCGTATTTTCGCCGTTGGTCATGGTGGCATAGCCTTGGATAAAGAAGGGATGGCAGGCGTAAAGGTTGATGGCATAGTTGGTGTTCTGACGCCCCTGCGCCATGATTACCCGCGCTTCCAGTTCCTTTCTGTCCAGCTTGAGGTAGTCGGCCACCGTCATAGGGTCGCCGATCTCCTTGAGCATAATCACGTCCGGCCAGAAAGAGTAGACGATCATGTCTCCCTTTTCCTCGCCCATGGCCCGGAGTTGCAGACGGATGCTCAGCAATTTTTCCTGCAGATCCTCCCACTGGAGGTCCTCCCACTCTTCCGGGTATTCGTAGGCCCGGATCAGGTAGACGTCACGTTTGGGAATATCCAGCGGCCGTTTTTTTGGCACCTTGATGGTAATCTTGTACTTGGTCATGAATCCGATATCCATCATGAAGGCATCCAGGCGCTTCAATCCACTGTCAGTAAAAATACCGGACAGAATGGGGGCGTCCTTGATGTCCTCGAAAGGGCCGCCCAAATCTCGCAGGAAGAGACCCACGCCGGAACCGTCGTGGCCCTCCCGCATGACATCCATGGCCTGCATGGCAACCATCGGAGAAACAGGTATTTCACTAGACATTGCAAATAAGCGGCACATGCTCTATTTTTCTCCTTTCATTAGAAACCGCCCATCGTAGATGTGATCACCTTTGACGCGTCGAGGGAGGACATTTGAATGAAAACCCATTCAAAAAATGTTTCTAATTTTAGCAAATCCGGAACGTTCTGGGGGGCAATGGCTCTCCGTCGCACGGTATGTAAGAGCAAAAACCATACCAGATCACAAACATCGCGTGCGGTTCGCGACATGCCAGGGATCCAATGGTGTCGGCCAGGAAGAACACCCCTGGTTTTTCGGGCGGCAAATTACATATTTGTAATGAAAATGCGATTTTATACACAAAATTGTCATTTTATCTTTTCCGATAGGCTCGCCGCCCCGGGCCAAGCTGCGGGAGGATTCCATCCGAATTGTCATTATGCTGTTGCCATTTGGGAAATTACCGTGTAAATACCTAACAAACTGAAAACCTTGGGTTAAAGGAGACGTCATGCAAAACGAAATTGCGTCGAAAGTAGAACGCCTGGGGCACGTGTTGACCGAGTACGGCGCCGATATGGTGCAGGCCATGGTGGTTCTCGTGGTGGGGCTGCTCCTGCTTCAATTTGTCATGCGCAAGCTTAAGGCTTTTGTGGACAAAAAGGCCAAAGACCGCGTGCGCGCCACCACCATTTTCGGCATCGTCTATATCCTGTCACTGGTCTTTATCCTTTCAGCGGCTCTGATCACGATCGGCTTCGACAGCCGCAACATTTTCCGCCTGATTGTCCTGGTGGCCCTGGGAGTCATCGTTGTCCTTCTGGTCCTACGTCCCTACCTGCCCACGCTGCCCTTCAAGGTGGGCAACACGGTCAAGGTGGGCGCCCTCCTGGGAAAGATCGAAGCCACCACCATGGTGCACACGCGCATGCGGACCTTCGACGGCAAGACGGTGTTCATTCCCAACTCGAAAATCTTCAATGACTTTGTCATCAACTACCATTTCACCCCCACCCGCAGGTTGAAAATCGACATCCCCATCCGTCACGCCAGGGACATTCTCAGAACCAAGCAGCTCATGGAGGCCATCATGATCGAAGACCCCCGCGCGCTGCTGAAACCCGCCAGGCCCGTTGTTTACGTACTGAACCTGGTGGACGGCTGCGTCAAGATAGGGGCCCGCTGTTGGGTTGAAAACGCCAAGTTCTGGGTGACCCAGTGCGACCTGCTGGAAAAGTTTTTGGCAGCCATGGACAGGGAAAAAATAACCTTGGCCGGCCGGCGCCAGGCCATCCGTGTATTCCACGAAACCCCTCTGCAGCTGATCGACGCAGATCCGGAAACAGCTCCCGGTGAGCCGACCGGGCCAAACGCCGTGGAAGCGTCTTTCAGCGCTGTCAGCGACGCCGATGAGATATAAAGGAGGACCCCATGAAAATAACCGAAGCCATGCAACTGATCGATGAAAACTGGGTGCAAAAGAAAAAGGGGTTCCGTGTCTGCCTGCAGCGGCGTGAGGGATCGGATTGGATTACCGAGTACTCCCCGGGTGAAAAGGCCGCCCCCCTGGATTCGGACGTCACCACCTGGCGTCTTGCCTGGAAGCTGGCGCAAAGCACACCGCTGCGAACGGACGGCCCCCGGGAAGGCGACATGGTCAACGTCTTCGTCGTTGACCAGGACAACGCGCCGATCACCTACTATTCCACGGGAGAAAAAGCCGTTTTCAACGCCTGCTCCGACCTGAGCTGAGCGGTCTGTAAAATTGGGGCCAACCAATGTGAAGGTACGACCAGCCACCGATTTGGACCTGCCGGGAATTGCGAAAATCCACGTGCAAAGCTGGAGGGACGCCTATCGCCATATGCTACCGGCGGTGTTCCTGGGCGACCCCATCGAGCGGGTGCTGAGCCGGCACTGGCAAAAGACCGACCTTAGAGACAACGGTCTGGTCTTGGTGGCGGAGGCGGATGAACTGGCCGGCTTCATTGCGGTCTGGTGCCGGCCGGCCCCCTACATAGACAACCTCCACGTCAGGCCGCTTTCGAGGTCGAAAAAGATCGGTTCACGCCTGATGAAAAAGGCTGCCGAAGCATTACTGCGGAAGGGGCATCGAACCGCCTATCTCTGGGTCTTCGAAAGCAATTGGAAGGCGATTCGATTTTACGAACGTCTGGGAGGCGTCCCGGCCGAAAAGACCACCCAGGACATCTTCGGCTACAAGATTCCCAGTTTGAAGATTGAATGGAAGGACATCTCCACGCTTGTCTCGGTGTAGCGTGATTACGTGTTACGTCGTGAAATAAGGTAAAAAAGAATCGGACCTATAACCGATAACAAGGTAAAAGCCTGCCGGCCGAGGGGGGATGCCGCCCCGGCAACCGTTGTGCCTTATTCTGGCTCTCCGACCGGTCACGCCCCCTTTTTCTCATAACCCTTATCCGCCGGCAATCGTTTCTTAGCAGCTTCCATATTGGCCAACTGATCACACCGCTCATTGCCCATATTCCCGGCATGCCCTTTCACCCACTCGAACCTGACATCGTGCTTTTCACAAAGCTCGAGCAATTTTTTCCACAAATCCGGATTTACAGCGGCCTCTCTTTTATTTTTCATCCAGCCATTAGCCCTCCACCTCTCGGCCCACCCTTTGGTGATCCCATTGACGACATATTTCGAATCGCTGTGGAGGATGACGTTAGACGGCCTTTTAAGGAAACCCAGCCCCACAATACAAGCCATCAATTCCATCCGGTTATTGGTTGTGAACCGGTAGCCGCCCGAGAGTTCCTTCACTTTTTTCTTCCCTCTCATAATAACGACACCATATCCACCGGGGCCGGGATTGCTTGGCGAGCAGCCGCCGTCGGTGTAGATAACGATACCGCCGTCCCCGGAGGCTGTCTTTGGTTTTGTTGCGGGTTTGCTGGTAGAAGATGCCCTCGGTTTGGTGGGGGACGCCTTCGGTTTCACCTTGTTCGATTTCTTGCCCTCATTTTCCCTAAAGAAATCTTCCGCTTCTTTCCTGGTCGTGAATCCTTTGAAAACAGCCCCTGAAAATCCACGGACTTGAATTTCGGCACCGTTATCTCCATACCATTCGGTATAGATGCCCGGGGTGTTGCCGACAGCGACCGCGTAGAATTTTTTCTTTTTATTACGAGGCATGCATGGGTGTCCGTTACGATTTATGGCCATTCTCAGCGTTGCGGATATCATCTATCTTGAAATTTTGCAAAAAAAAGGGAAAATCTCAAAAACGGTAGGTATAACGAAAACCGATCGTGTCGAGCCCTTCATTGGGAGAGGCTAAATACGCGTTGGATACATGATCCAACATGATCGACAGGCCGTGATGGTCGGTAATAAACAGCCCGAGTTCTACAGGGATGCGAAATAACAGCCTCGATCCCAGCGCTTTCTTATCTTCACCATTTGTTTCTAATTCGCCGTCGTGAAGTGCCAGTCCGAGACCGAGGTTAAACTAGCCCGGATGGCCGTGTGCTCCCAAAGGAAACCGGAATAAACCCTACTCGTGTCTCCCTGGCTGCCAATCCTCGCCGTACTCTTCGACTTCCGTGGAAGCGGCGGCCAACACCGCCATGCCCGCCGGCTGAACCTTGCGGTAGACCCGGCTGTAATCCAGCCTCGTGCCGTTGACCGTCAAGAGGTCCTTTTCGATGGAAATGCCGAAAAGCCTTTCGTTTTCCTCAAGGTAGGGAAGAATCAGCGCCCAGTCCTCCGGCGACAGGTCCACGATTTCTCCTCCGTTGAGCTGTTCGTCCACCACCTGTTGCCGGGGGTCCCGAATATAAATGGCTCCGCCGGATGCCAGGGAAAACAGGTTGGAGCCCGGGTAGGGGGTCGCCTGCTCGACACACCCGCCGCCGTTGTCGAAGGAAAGCCCATTGAGCACCACGAATCCACCGTTGTCCAGAGGATTCCCGGCCATGAAGCTTTCCGCCAGGTAGTCCAGGCAGGTGCCGTTGATCACTACCTTGGGACGCCCCACCGCGTTGATCAGCGGGCGGCCGGCGGCGTTGCCCATGACGTATACCTCCCCGCCCTTGGCCCCGTACATGAAGGTCTGGCCCACGTCGCCGTAGATGACCAGTTTTCCCTGTTTCAAGATCTGTCCCACCTGGTCCTGGGCGTTGCCGTGGACGAAAAGCTGCAGGCCGTCGATGCCGGAGGCCAGGTAATCGCCGGAGCTGTCGTACACGTCGATGCGCACATCCCGGGTGTCCTTGGACAACCCGCAGCCGGTAAAACGCTGTCCCCTGTAGCCGAAGCAGATGAACTCCCGCCACCCGAGTCCGTAGGCGTCGCAGATCAACCGCGCGTCGCATGCGTCCCCTTCGGGGGGAAAGGCCCCGGCGTTCAGCACCAGCGTACGCTCTTCGCTCTGCGGTCCGCGCAGGTCATCCCGCAACGCCCGATTTATGTAAGCGTACCTGCCGGCAGGTGCCCCGCCGATGCCCGGCGTGGCCTCGAAGATCCCGGTCAGCGCTTCCCTGATCAGGTGAAGAACCGAACTGCGCTTTTTCGACCCCGTGCCGTAGCGGCGGTCGTTCAGGCAGGTCAGCACCTCGATGGCGTTGGCCTTGGCTCTGTCGTTTTTCACCGCGCCCGCCCCCAGCACATCGCAAAAGTGATGCAGCGCGTTGAAATCCCAGGCCGGCATGTGCTGTAAAGCGACGTCTCGGACCGTTTCCCACTCGTTCTCCAGGCTTTCCTGGATGAGGGCTTCGATTGCGTCCGCAGCGTCGGATGCGCCGGCGTCGATGGCGGGATTGTAATGCCGCTGCCCGGCCGGAACGGTCACGACCTTGCCGAACTTGTCCGTGCACGACAGCACCTTGCCGCCTCTGCCGTCGGGATGGTCCTGCACCGAAAAAATAAACGCCCCCCCGTCGGAGGCACTGCCTCCCCGTGCATTCCAGTAGACGTCCGCCACCGGGCAGAAGCGGCTGTCTTCGGCCGCCAGACTCTGCAGCGTGGCGTCGATGGCCTGTTTTTCAGAACACACCAGGCCGATCTGCACCTCGCCCTCCTGCAGGGCGAAAACCTGGGGGCGCAGCATGGAGGTGTCGGTGATGCCCAGCAACTGGAAGCAGTTCTCGTAGGGATTGTTGCGGGCGATGATAAACAGCCAGGGGCCGTCCGGCGATGCCTGGATGTGGGCCGACTGCAGGTAGCGGTAGATCTGCCGCTTCTCCGGAGGCAGAAGGTCGAAATCATGCTCGGTCGTGGGCGCCATGGCCTCGATAATGTACTCCAAGGGGTATTCGAAGGTGCGGTTCCACAGGTCGAACAGCTGGATGGAGACTTCCGTGTCCGTGAGAAACTGGGGGTATATGCGGTACTGCTTCAGATACTCGCTGACGGCATGGTAGTTGGCGAAATCGCCGTTGTGGACCAGGGCTTCGTCCAGCCCGCTGAACGGGTGCGCTCCGCCCGGGTGCCAGACGCGCCCCTTGGTCGGATAACGCTGGTGCGCTATCCAGCCGTGTGCCCTGAAATCCTCCAGCCGGTAGTACTGGACCACCTTTTCGGCATAGCCCACGATTTTAAGAATCATCAGGTTCCGCGCATGGGAGAGCACGAAGGCCTGCTGTTCGCCGAGAGAGGCATAGAATGTCTGGTTGAGGTCGGCGGAGTTGCGGTAGATGAATTCGTCCTCCGCCCGTTCCCGTGTCAGGTACTGCAGGCGGTTGTCCGCGGCGAAACGGTCGAGGACGGCCGGTTTCACCCGGACGAAATAGCGCCAGACATCCGGCGGGCGCACGTCGAGGCCCTCAATGTCCCGGTAGTCATCGACGGTCGGCAGGGGTTCAGCCTTGTGGATGTCGAGAAAGGGCGCGATGTTCCGCTCCTCGACGGCCTTCCTGCATTCGGGGTTCAACAGCGCCACCTGCAGCATGTAGTGACTGTCCAGGACTTCCTGACTCACCCCCAAATCGTCTGCCGACAGCC
Source organism: Deltaproteobacteria bacterium (assembly GCA_022340465.1). Taxonomy (NCBI): domain Bacteria; kingdom Pseudomonadati; phylum Myxococcota; class Myxococcia; species Deltaproteobacteria bacterium. The sequence goes on from JAJDNW010000051.1 coordinate 38,470, forward strand.
CGACCGCTGCAATGCCGCCGCCCTTCCCGTTGCCGCGATTGTGCATCTGGATGGAAGGTTCGTAAATGTGGCGGCCTTTTATCGGTATCGAACTGATGAACCCGGTTACGCCGCACCCCCCCTCCTCGGCCTGCTTTTTCCGGGCGCCACTGCCGGAGGCCTGTCTGGGTCTCGAAGCGACGATGCTGTCGATTAAACTTTTCCTAGTTGTTGGCATCTTTTTTTCCGGACACAAGGATGAATGTTTATCTGAAACACCAAACCACAAAGGCACCAAGAGGCACCAAGATTAATTCTTCCTGAGTTCAATTCAGGTTTTTAATCACGAAAGCACGAAAGGGCAAAAACACGAAAAACAGCCATGATCGTTTCGTGCTTTCAGCATTTCGTGTTTTCGTGAATTATTGAAGCATTTTTCCCTTTACCCAAAGCATACGATAAATGCCAGCGAATCGAATGGCACGAAGTAAATGACCATTGAATTTTAAACGATAATGTCACAGTATGGCCAGCCTAGTAGGTATTGTCTTTTCTTAAATTATCGTATTCCCGGTTGGCGCCGGCTGATAGGTGGTCCTTTCTTCCGCTTCGAGATAATCGAGGTGGACCAGAAGATCCGATCGCCCGGTCAGTTCGCGCATGCTGCGCATGCCCAGGCACCGCAGCAGTTCGCACCATTGCTTGCGCCAGGCCATGTACATGTTGACCAGCCGCTGCTCGGCGTACGCCTCGGATATCATCTGCCCCAGTTCGTGGTCTGTCGAGGCAATCCCCCGGGCACATCCCCGGCCGCTCTCGCAATTGCCGCAGCGCACGCACTCGAGAGCCACCAGGTCGGCCGTGCCGATGACCACACCGTCCGCCCCCAGGGCCATAGCCTTGGCCGTGTCCATGGCGTTGCGGATGCCGCCGCTGGCGATGAGGCACACCTTCTCCCGAACCCCTTCCGCCTTTAAGAAATTGTGCACTTTGGGGATGGCGTACTCGATGGGCATGGCGATGTTTTTCTTGGCGATGTCCGGCGCCGCGCCGGTTCCCCCGTAGCTGCCGTCGATGTGCACGATGTGGGCGCCCGCGTAGTAGCTGCCCACGGCAACCATGTCGACATCGGTGGGTGTGGACACCTTCACCGATATGAGCCCCCTGGGGTTGATCTCCTTGATCCAGTCCACGTGTTTCTTGTGATCCTCCACCGAGTAGACGCTGTGGAACGGAAAGGGGGAAAACAGGGAATTCCCCACAACCGTCTCGCGCATGGCCGCCACTTCCGGCGTGACCTTGTCGCCCAAAAGGTGCCCGCCAAGGCCCGGCTTGGCCCCCTGGGCATACTTGAACTCTATTACCGGTGCATGCAGGATGGTTTCTTCGCGCACGCCGAACAGGCCAGTGGCCACCTGGGTGATCACGTGATCCTTGTAGGGAACGAACGCTTCGGGATACCCGCCCTCGCCCGTGCAGGTCAGGGAGTTCAGCGTCCTGGCGGCCCTGGCCCTTCCCACCAGCGCGTTGAGCGCCATGGACCCGTAGGACATGCCGCCGCCGTAGCATGGCAGGGAAAGCGTTTTCGCAGGCCGCCCGTCTCCCCTCTTGTTGAGGGTCAGGCGCGTGTCGATAGCCGCGTCGTCGATATCGAGATACGCCCCGGGATCGAAGTGCCTGAAGCGGATCTTGTCGAAGCCCCCGCCGGAATTGCCCACATTGTATTCGAGGTCCACCAGCGGCAGGCTGCCGGTTTCGGCCATTTCCCAGTGGGCGATGAGCATCTCGTCGGTCCAGCGGTAGTCGCCCAGGGTTTCGAGAACGGGATTGAGGCGCAGGGTCAGGGCCCCCTCCGGGCAGCGGTCGATGCAGTAGTAGTCGTTCTTTCTGCACGCAAATCCGATGCACTTGTGTTCACGGGGGCGCAGGGTCCTGTTGTAGACCTCATACCTGGGATGCACGCCATAGGGACACAATTCCGCGCACAGGCCGCAGGAAACGCACTTGGCGAGGCTGCGCCGGATGCTGTACTTGCCGATGGTGTTCCTGAACCTGGACGGCGCTTCGATAACCTCCGGAAGGGCTGTTTCGTGATTCTGATTGTTCATTTGCTATTCCGCTGTGAAACAACTTTCATCAATATTAACCATTCACGTCTTCCAAATATTGAACACTCCCCGCATCAAGCTTAAGGGGAATCTTCACCGTAAGGAATTCTATCAATTATGATTCGCTCGCTTACCCTGCAGCAAGCTGCAGGGAATGCGCTCGCTATCTCGGTTCAACAATCAATATCCGAGGCCCAGTGATCACGCTTTCACAGGGCTAAAGCCCTGGGCTACACACAGCGCCAGCGACCCGGACATTGGCTATTAGTCGTTCAATATGGGTCATTCTCCTTATGGGTCATTCTCCTTTTCACGGGCCCGGGACGACACGCTCGCCGAAGATGGGCCCGAAATTTTCCTTTTCCAGATCCTCGAACCACATGGAGCGTCCGATTTCACCCCGAAGCCGCCTGGCTTCGCGGATGCCCATGGCCCCCATCATCTCGATGATCTGACTGTGCCACGCCCCGATGAGGTTGACGATGCGCTGGCTGCCCCAGTCCCGATCCACGCCGGGTTCCAGGGCGACGGGACACGGCAGCTCCTCCCGACAGCGCCCGCACAGGCGGCACTCCAGGGCCAGCATCAGAACGACATCCGCTTCCACCGCGTCGGCACCGCACAGCATGGCCTTGACCACATGTTCGGCCATGGAGATGCCTCCCGAGAAAACCAGGTTGACCTGCTGGCGCAGGCAGTCGTCCACCAGCTTCAGATGGACTTCCCTGATCAGGTCTTTGAGGAATCTCGGATGGTCCGCATGAATCTCCCGGCCGTGATCATCGGCAAAAAGGGTGATGCTGTCGATGCCGGCACGCGTCAGGCTTACCGCCCTCTCGGCTGCGCCGGCGTCCAGAGGAAGCCTGGCAAGCACCGTTATGTCCGGATTGAGGCGCCGTATATCTGTTAAAACGGTTTCCTTGCCCGGTCTTATCGCTATCTCGACGGCCCGGCTGCGGCGGATGACCGCTTCAAACAGTGCCATTTTTTCAGCCTCGAAGGAAGGGATCAGAAAATCCGCGTAAGGCATCAGTGCCGGCGTCACGTCATCCGCCGCCACGAACATGAGGGTGCCGAGACGTTCGGCCGCCGCCGCGGCGGCCAGACGGATGGACTCGTTCTGAACGAGATCTGCGGGCAGCCGCAGCAAAAGGGGCAGCGGCACCTCCAGGATTGTGGGCAGTTCGGACGCAATCGTGAGATCGTCGTTGAACGTCAAGGGGGTCACCCGCCTGGAAAGCTCGACGCAGGTGTTGATGTACTCCCGGCCGTGGATCCCGTCCCTGGTCGGACGCACGATTTCGGACATGTCCGTCCACATGGCGTCGAACCCGGGTGCCGCAAAGGGGCCCCGGTATCCTGCGCCGGATACGGGAATACTCCCGGTGTGCGCCTGATACCACAGGCGATGAATGAGCTCCGCCCGCCAGTACGCGTCTCCCAGGGTCCTGTACTCCGGATTGATCGCCCGCGAAAAAATACCCCGCGTACACTCCTGAATACACCGGAAGCAGCTTTGGCAGGTGTACAGGTACTCGGGCTCCTCCATGGCGGCCATGTGCAGCACGTTTTCCTTGAAGATGTTGTAAACACACCGTTTCTTCACGCATTGACGGCAGCTTCCGGCGCAGTCCTCCCGAAATTCCACCGTGGCGTATTTGCCGATGGGATGAAACCGCGGCTCGGTCTTTTGAACGGATATGTGGTATTTTTTGGGCATGATCTATTCCATGGTTTTTAATCTCAACCACAAGAGCACAAAGGCAGATAATTTTCGACACGGATTGCACGAATTACGCGGATTTCTATCAAAAAATCTATGCAGGTCTCGGTAATAGACCCGCTTTTTCGACAATCTCGGCGACGATTTCCTCCCACTCGATGGCCATGATGTGGATGCCGTGAACCCCCTCTGTTTCCCTCAGTTCGGCGATGGTCTCGAGACAGATCTTCACGCCTTCGGCGGGGGCTTCCTTTTTGGGCACGCCGGCCATGCGCCGGATGACCGCTTCCGGGATATCCATCCCCGCCACCCGCTCGTTCATGTAGGTGGCCATACCGGCCGACTTCAGCGGCGTGACCCCGGCCAGGATGTGAACCCTCTCGGTCAGGCCCTCCTCCCGGGCCAGTCCGATCCACTCTTTGAAACGGTCGAGGTTGTAAACGCACTGCGTCTGGACGAAATCAGCACCGGCATCGATTTTCTTGGCCAGCCGGATCACCCGGTATTCGAACGGGTCAGCGAAAGGGTTGGCGGCGGCGCCAATGAACATATCGGGTGCTTCGTCGAGTTCGAAACCACTCATGTCACGGCCGGTGTCGCGCATCTCCCTCACCGCCCTCGCCAGGTGCATGGAGTCGATGTCGAACACGTTCAGGGCGTCCGGCTGACTGCCGAAGGACTGGTGGTCCCCGCTCAGGCAGAGAATGTTCCTGATCCCCAAGGAGTAGGCGCCCATAATGTCAGACTGCAAGGCGATACGGTTGCGGTCGCGCGTCACCATCTGCACGACCGGCTCCAACCCCATGTTCAAAAGATGTGTACAGGCGGCGATACTGGACATGCGCACAATAGCGGTCTGGTTGTCGGTCACGTTCAGGGCGTCCACCGCATCCTGCAGCAGTCCCCCTTTTTGGACGATGACCTCGCGGTTGCCTCCGCGGGGGGGGCCGCACTCGGCTGTGACCGCAAATTCACCGGCCCTGAGCAGCCGCTCCAACCTGCTTGCGGGTTCCGTTTTCATATGACGTGATCCTCTCTGACCAGTTTTCGGGGTCCCCCGGAAGTGCTTGTGGACCAGTTTTTAGGCGGCACATAGGCGCGCAGATTGTCCAGCTGCCCCAGAATTTTCAAGCGTTCGATAATCATCTGCCAGGCACAGTCGGTATCGGGGTTTACCTCGCACTTGCCCCCCTGAGATCCACCGCAGGGGCCGTTAAGCAGCTTTTTTGCACACCGCGTTACCGGGCAAACGGCCCCGAACAGGGCCAGTTTGCAGTTTCCGCAACCCGAACATTCTTCGGTAAAAAGCCCCTGCTTTTCCAGAACGCCGATAAAGGTCGTGTTGACGCCGGGCAATACCGGGCTGGTCACGAACCTGCGGGCAATGGCCTGCACCCCGGCACCGCAGGCCAGGGAAAGCACCGCCTCGCATCGTGAGATGGCTTGCGCCGCCTCCTGGATGAACTCGTCCTCGCACTGTCTTTCCACGGTCAGCTCTTCCACCTCGATTTCCCGTCCCTCCTTGCGCGATGCCAGCCTGAGGGCCGATGCCAGAACCGCCGTTTCGTCTTCACCGCCGGCAAAGCAGGTCTTCACGCACGTCCCGCACCCGAGAACCAGCAGTTTTTTGTACGGCGCGACCATCGTCTTGATCTCTTGGATGGGTTTTTGTTCTCCTACAATCATGGGCTGTCTCCACGTAGATGCCCGGTCCCATGGGGCCCGGCATTGGTCTCACCCTGGAAGGGTGTTGTTCAGGATTTCGGATTTGGTGCTTGGAATTTTATTCCCCCTATTACCGGCCCAGCCAAATTTCTCTGGCCCGGCCCGCCGAAGCAGGATTTCAATAGGCTGTTAAACCGCCGCCGACCTGGCCGGACTCGGGCCCAGCTCCTTCAAGCCGGACACCACTTTCTCGACAATCTCCATCACCAGGTCTTCATCGCCGGGTTTGACGTTGAACAACCCCAGGCGCCGCCCGTCCAGACCGATGTCGTCCAGCAGGTTGCGCACAAAGGCTGCGCGCTTCTTAGCCCGGATGTTCCCCTCGATGAAGCGGCATTGCCCTTCGGGACACACCAGAACGGCCACGCCATCAGCATCCGCTTCGAAGGCACGCAGCAGAAAAACGTCCTTAACCATGCTGGAACAGGGCATTTTTACAAAAGATACGTCCGCCAGCGGTTTGATGCGTCCTAGGAAGGCATTGGTTTCGACAAAACTGTTGATACAGTAAAAAACGGTGAGTTTGGGCGTAAAGACCGTCTGCATTTCCGGACACCTCGATGGCAAGGAATGATCTGCACGTTTTCACCTCCCGGAAGCGCCGTGCTTCACCGGGCAGGTTTAAAAATGCGTATACAGGATCGGCACTGGTTTGTCCACCTTAATCCCCCCCCGTACCGCTTGTCGATATCGTGCCCCGATTGACGCTTCCCTGCAGCAAGCTGCGGGGAATGCGCTCGTTATCTCGGTTCGATCAGGGGAAAGAGGGTATTGGCCTGTGGCCGCCGTGTCGCCGGCCA
>JAJDNW010000052.1 GCA_022340465.1 Deltaproteobacteria bacterium
CGTTGAAAATGAATATACGTCTGTTTCTGAAAATTTGTTGGTGCACACGACACTGCCGACCAAAAGTGACTGCAGTTCCGACAACAGCGGGCAATCCTTCGAGCACTCAGGGAGCTGCCATTTTCGGTCGCAATCTTTGCAGGGGCTCTTGGCGATATACCCCCTGTCAAATTCCAATATGGTTCTATCGACATCTTTTTTTGCATCCATGACAGCCTCCTCCTTTTTCAGGACATTCCGTAAATCCCGGTGTTGTGTGGGGTCAAGCCGCTCTCTGCGCCATATCATCCCGTTTGGAAGCCATGCCTTGGCTGCCGTCATGCCTGAACTTTCGCTGCAGCATGGATTCATAAAGAGCGATATATTGCGCAATGGTCTCGGAATAGTTGTATCGATCGACACTTTCAGTCATGATCCGTTCGAGTTGTAACGCTTTGAGATCCATGGGTTTCCGGTGGAACGCCATGCATTGTTCCAAGACCCACAGAATTCCGCCTGCGTCCAGATTGTTAAAAACGAACCCGTTGCCCTGGTTTTGGCTGCAATCCATGTGAGAGATCGTGCTTTGAATTGCCGTCGTATGGTAGACGACGGGCAGTGCCCCGTATCGCTGGCCGATCTTACAGGGCAATCCACAGGGATCGTTTGCAACCGGCAGCAAAACGAAATCCGCCGCCGCATAGGCCAGTCGGCGCAACCGTGCATCGAAGTCCGTGACAGCGACATGATCGCCGGCATGCATAGCGTTCACCAGGTCTCGTAAACCCTGCTGAAAATCTCCATCGGCAATAAAAACGATCTGCGGGTTGAAGGTTGCAAAACGCTCGAGCAAGGTTGGCAGCGTCTCGACTATCAAACGGCACCCGGCGCGGATTTTGTCCAGGCGTGTCGGCCAGAAAAACAACGGGGCCCTGGAGTCAAGAGGCAGGCTGAGCCGCTCCTGGAGATGCAGCTTGTTGAACGTTTTGCCGGCATGCTGATCTTTGGGTGTGTATCGCCGAAACAGGAACCTGTCGTTGGCCGGATTGTAAGAAGGGTCGGGTCCGTGGTCGATGGCGGATAGACAGCCCGATTCGGATTTGTGCCAAAGCTCCCGCCTCAAGGCCGGCTCGATGCCTGGCAGGTCTTCTTTTAAAAGCCGTTGACAGAAAGTCGTGCTGACCGTGTTGACAAAATGGGCTGCAAAAATGGCGCTCATCAGGAAGTCCACCGGATTTGACTCGCGTGTCTCCTCATAGCTGCCGGGCATCTGTGTGAAGTAGCAGTTCTGCCAGAACGAGGCGGCATCGATACCCTGTTCTTCGACAGCCGCCAGGGTCACTTTGGCCGAAGCCATGTTGTAAAGGGTAAACAGGCAGGGAATTTCGAACTGACGCGTCATAGCGGGAATCAGACCGGTCATCCAGTCGAAGCAGTGTATCAGATCCGGCTGAACTTCCGGGATGATCCTGTTGATGACTTCCCGTTGAAATGCCAGGGATATTTTGACGTTCTCCCAGATGGGAAGACCGGACAGCTTCGGCTGGTAGAAAAAAGATCGGTCCCTGGCCAGGTGGACGGATGACGTCGGCAGTCGTTCATACCGGCGGTGGCCCTCGACGCTGCCGCTTGAAATCGTATTTTTCTGAAAGGCATTGCGGTAATAAGGTACGGCCACATGGACATCCATCTGCAAGTCGTTCAGCGAGTGAACGAGACAGGCGGATATGTCGGCCAGTCCGCCCGCACGGGCACCGGTCACCTGCAAAGATTTGTCTTCGGTCCGGGGCAGAAAAGTCACTTCAGGGGTTACCAGGAGAATTTTAAAGCCCTTGTAATGCCCCACGTCCATTGTTGCCCTCTTGAACACCTGGATGAAATCGATGGGCAATGCCGCTCGCGGCCGTCACGGCTGACTCAGAATCGGCGATGGCCGCTTGTCTCGATTTCGGTTAAACAACGATCACGGAGTTATGGCTGTCCCCGAACGGTGTCGGGACAGATCTGTCCGCTTTGGGTTCGTTTTCCCAGTGCTTTTGATCCAAAAGATAGCGAAACTGGTATTCCCGGCCTTTCTGCAACTCCAGCGCAGTGGAAAAACCGCCTGTTTTCAGGGGTTTCATCGGGTTGGCCGAAATCGACCATTCGTTGAATTCGCCTACGACGTGCGCTTCTTTAGCGGAATTTTCAGCGCCGTTATCGATGGTAAACGTTACCTTGCAAGTCGGTTTGCTTTTGAAATATTTCTTGTTGACGGACATCCCGCTTTCCTCCTTTTAAAAATATTTTTGGTTCGCCCTGTTAAGCGCCGTGGGTGTGGTCGAAATGAGGCTTACGCATAATTACCCAATAAATTTATAGGGTGTGTAAATAACGATGTCCATAGGGCGTCGGCTTCATTTTCATGGGAAAACATCCCTTGGGAAGGGATTTCTTGCCTTGCAGCGGGGGATACCGGAATCGTCGAATCTACCTTGGCGTTGCAACCGTGGGGTCTATTGCCGCCAGAGATCCAAATCGATGAGGCCGATCTTGGCGGCATACCGTATCAGTTCGTGCGTGCTGTGAATATCGAGCTTTTTCATGATACTGGATCGGTGGTTTTTGACGGTTTTAGGGCTGATAAAAAGCATCTCTGCGATTTGATCACCGTGCAGGCCTTCGGCCATCAAGGCCAGCAGTTGCTGCTCGCGTTCGGTGAGCGCATCGTAATTGCCGTTTTTTATGTGAGCGGGTTGGGCTGGAAAGTGAACCAGTTTTTCAATCACCCTGCCCGAAAGGGCGCTGTCTATATAATAATCATCCGCCAGTACGCTCTGAATGGCGTGAATCAGCTTTTCAGGAGCCGACTCTTTGACGACATAACCCTTTGCCCCCGCCTGGAAAGCTTTAACAATGAAATCCGTCTTGGAATGCATGCTGATGATGATCACTTGCGTTTTTTTGCGGGAGTCCCGGATCAGACGGGTAATTTCGATGCCGCTCTGATCGGGCAGGGATATGTCCATCAGCACGACATCCGGTGTCAGGTCGTTTATCATCTGCAGTGCCCTGGCACCGTTTTCCGCTTCCCCGACCACTTCATATTTCGGATTGGTGCCGATTACGGTTTTCAACCCCTCTCTCACCAGGGGATGGTCGTCGACAATCAATATTCTTTGTTTTTGCGGCATGTTATTTATTCTGCGAACACAAATTTCTCATTTTATACATCAGCCTTGATGCAAGGTCCATAGACCATCGATATCATTTTGCCGGGACAATGTCCCGGCGGACTGAGATTAGGCCGATATTTTTCTTTTTTTCGCTCCCCATGCCAATTGGCAATAGGTGTTTCTATTAAAATCTTGGTACCCAGCCCCGGTGCCGATTCAATGTTCATGAAACCTTCAGAAGATTGATCCGTTCCTGCATGCTTCGCAGCCCCAGCTTTTTCTCTTTGGTGAGAGTCGCCAGGCGTTGTTGCACATCGAAGCCTTTGCCGTCGTCCCGGATCCCCAACAGAATGTTTGTTCCGGAAACGACAATGGCCGCCGAATAGGCCTCTTCACCGGTGGAGCACCCCGGAACCCACACCCGCAAGGAATCACCCTCGGCCTTATTTTCCAGTTACTGCGGCATTACCTTTTGTCGCAGTACATCAAATGTGCCGGGGTCTCTGAAAAAAAAACAAGAAACAACGCGGATTCAAAAAAAAACAAATACTGTCCAGGGGGAAATGGCATCAACGGCTTAATTTCCGTCTATCAACCCCAGCGTTGCAACCGTAGGGTTAAATAACAGCCTGGAGAAATGATGCGATGGACAATACAATCAAAAGCGCCATGACACGACGGCGAAACACTTCCGGATCTGTTTTGAAAAACGATCGGCTTCCGAGGGTCAGGCCGACAACCAGCGGGATGAGCAACATACCCGTCAGCTTGAGTCCCTTTATCGTCATGAGGCCCTGTGTCGCACATATAACGGCAGCGAACAAGTCCGTTGCCAGAAAAAAGGCGATCAAAGATGCCCGGGCACGTTGAAGATCGTTTTTTGCCGAATAATAATAAAGCACCACCGGCGGCCCGCCGATGGTGGCCCCGCCGTTCAAAATACCCGATATCAGGCCCACACCGCCGGTCGTCACGCGACTGACATTGCCACCGATTCTGAACCCCCGCCACACGGCGACGACCAGCAGGATTACGGCAACCGCAATTATCGCCTGCATGGGCTTCGGTGGAATCCGGGTAAGCGCGAAAACGCCGATCGGTGTGCCGATTAGAACGCCGAACAGGAGCCACCCGATCGAAATCCAGTCGACATGTCGCCAGACCTGCGGCAGAAGCCAGGTACTGGCCGCGACTTCCCACAGCAGAATCATGGGAACGATTTCCGCAGGAGACAGCACAAAGGAGAGGCTGATCATCACAATCATCGAAAAGCCGAATCCGCTGAAGCCTCGGACAAAACCCGCAAACAACACGGCCATGGCCACATAAAACAAGCTTGGATAGTTGAGAAGCATTAAGCGCCCGTCCCTTATTTCAGTGATACAAAACGGCCATCGCCTTTCTGAGATCTTCGATCGGGATCTGCCCCGGTGCGGAGGATTCCTTGCCGACGGCGAACGTGATGTCCGACCCGAACAAGCCGCCCGCCACGCGGGTGACACCGCCTTCTGGCCCCATGGACATGGTCACGATGGGAACGTTGACCGCGCCGGTTCTTGCCTCGTATGTGGCGGAAAGCAAGACCAGGACATCGGCGTAATTTTTTGGCGTGACGGCCACTTTGGCGATATCGGCCCCCGCATCCTGTGCCTGCAGCAGTTTGTCATGGATAACGCCCGCTTCAGGTGTATCCGTAAAATTGTGATAGGAAAGAACCAGTTTGGAGCCGTTTTCCCTGGCCGTCTGTTTGACGGATTCGATGAATGCCGGTTCGTTGCACAGTTCGATGTCGACAATGTCGAGGCCGCCGGACGCGATAGCCGCGGTCACCAGTTCCAAACGCACTTTTTGGGGCAAGGCCTGCAACCCGCCTTCCGCATGGATCCGGCAGGTAAAAATAAGCGGTATGTTACCTATGGCGGCCTGCAGTTCTTTCAAGGCCGCAAGGCAGACGCTCACGTTCGAAACAGCGGCGAAGCCGTCAATACGCCATTCAAGCAGATCGGGGGCGAGTCGTTTCAATGACTCGGTTTGTTCCAAAAGTTCGGATGTCTCTCTGGCCACCAGCGGCAGGCAGACCAGGGGCTTCGGTCCGCCGATGACTTTATCTTTTACCGTTACCTTTATTTCACTTTGAAGCCTCATCATTGCCCCGATTCCAATCGAGTTGGCTCACCTATCCTTTCGGTCAGCAGGGGAACGATTTGAAACACGTCGCCGATAATGGAGATGATGTATTTCGATTGCGATATTCCCGCCATATGCTGAATAGATCCTGAAATTCCGCAGGCGATATATAAATCCGGTTTTACGTTTTTCCCGGCCTGGCCGACCTGGTGTTCCGACCCAATCCAGCCGGCCTCCACGGCAGCTCGTGTGGCCCCTACTTCTCCCCCCCGGTGCGCCGACAGGGCACTCGGGATCTCAACCCCCTTCCGGCCGTTCATCCCGTAGCCCCCGGCGCCGATGGAAAGCTTTCCGCCGGTTGCATTCATATTGCGTTCTTCACTCCTGTTACCATTGTGATCGACCAAAAGTAGATATACGTTTCGACCCTTACGCGTCGGGCGGCTGGTCCGGATGCATGTAACGCTCCGGCACGAGCGTCACTCTCGGAAAATCGCCGAGGGGGCTGTCATCGACCAGAAGCTTGCAGCCGTAGGCTTCCTCCAGGGTAGCGTAAGTCATGACGTCCCCCGGCGGCCCCATCTTGAGCATGCGCCCGGCCTTGAGCAAAAGAACCCGGCTGGCATACATGGCCGCCAGATTCACGTCGTGAGACACCATGACCACGGTGGTGCCCTGCTCGACGCGCAGCCGCTCCATCAGGTCCATGATACGCACCTGGTG
>JAJDNW010000053.1 GCA_022340465.1 Deltaproteobacteria bacterium
CAGGCTTACCCAGGCGATATGGCCGTTTTTTTCAACTGTCAGCAGGGGGGCGTTGCTCATGGAATCCTCCGTGATATTGATTGTATTCAGCTAACCCGTAAGCGGCGGAATAAAGACTCTTCTGAATCCTTCCTGCAGGGAAATGGCTTCTTCGGGGCAGAAGCGTGCGCAGACGCCGCAGCCGATGCATTCGCGTTCATGTCTTTCCGCATAACCGTCTTCATGCAGAAAAATGGCGTCCGTCGGGCATCTCTCGACACAGGCGCCGCATCCGGTGCATGCGTTCGAATCGATGATGGAAAGATGATATGTGGAGTTAATCAGGGGCAGGGTGCCGTTGCGCCATAATCCGAAGGTGTCGCAGCAGTCTTTGCAGCAATTGCAGATGCTCGATTCCGGGCTCGATTCTCTGGATCCCGGATGAAAAGCCTTGTGTACAAGACCGGCGCTTTCAGAGGCCTTCATGATATCCAGCGCTTCCTTTTTTGAAATCGGCCGGGCGAACCCTTGAGCAATTGTGTGACGGGCGCTTTTGCCGAATGTAAAGCAGTTCAGGGTCGGCGCATCCAAGGTGCAGCCGTCGCTCAGCAGCGCCCGCCGTTGTCTGCAAAAGCAGTACCCTACGGCAATATCATCAAACTTATTGACAATATCAACAACAGTCTGGCTTGGAAGCACCGTATCATCGGGCATATCCACATGCTGGTCCACTCGAATGATGTTGATGGTCTGACCGTCTTCCGCGGTTCGTGCAGGAACCGTGCGGTCCATGGCCGGGGCGGCCGCGAATCGCGGTTCCAGTTGGGTGTAATTCCTCTGAATATCATCTTTGAGTTCGTCCAAAAGGGCTTCAAACAGCTCGGCCAGCTCCCGCTCTTCATCGCTGCCGGTGAGCGGTGTCATAAACCTGTATTCCATGAGGCCGATCATGACCAGCGGCAGCAGCCGGTATATCATAACCCCGGCGGAATTCGGCTGGTTGAAGATGAGCCCCTTTCTAGCAAGGCTGCCGGCCAGTTTTTCGATGGTCTCTTTCGAAAAGCCGCTGGAGTGCATGAGCTGGTCCATGCTTTGCGAAGGGGCGTCACGAAAAGCACAGATCAGATCGAGTTCCTGCTCATGATCCGCTACGACACGCCGCACAATGGCCATTGCGGTGTCGGTCACGGCAAATGGGAACATGCCCTGCTTACAAATCACGCCGGTTGCTTTTCTCAATTTTTGCGCCAAAGCCGGTGGCTCCATTGCTGGTTTCTCCTGGAATCGGGTTGAGATACACTTGCATGTTGCGCGTGTTTCATTTATATAAATGAACCTTGGCGAATTGTTTACCATACTTGCTGTTTTTTGAATAGATTTTTTCATTTTGCGGGCATTGGGCCGGTGGCCGCAAAAGGGCTCGATCAGCCGGCGGTAATACCAACGACCCGTCGGAATCATGAAAGCGATATCATGGCGGAAGCCAAATTTCAAAAACTGACCACGTCCGACGCCCCCCTGTACGGACTTCGAAAACTATTGCTGTGCGGTTTTCCTGCCGGCGCCCAGTCCAAGTTCAAAGCCGTTATCGGCATGGCGGGGTTGCAGGCGGTGCCTGTTGTCTGGATCTGCCGGCATCAGGAAACGGAGCTGCTGTCAGCGCTTTTCAACCTGCCGGAGGGTGCCGGCGAGGGGGAGTCCTCCGATTTGCCGCGGGCAATCATTGTAGGCGGCATTAGCGAAAAAGAACTGATCCGCCTGATGACGGTCTGCCGGAAAACCGGCATGAAGCAAGCGCTGTGGGCAACGCTAACCCCGACTTCGAAAAGCTGGACCCTCAAAGACCTGCTGATGGAACTTTCGGCGGAGCGCGCCGCGCTTCAGCAACAGAAAAGGCGGTGAAGCCACGCCCGGTTGCTCTGAAAATCAGGCGGGTTGAAATCACCGTCCGCCAGTTTTAACAAGGCGCCGGCATTCGGGCGGGCAACCGATGATCGTGAATCGCCCGACCGCCGGGGTGGATGAAATACCAATTGACACCCTGGCAGGCACTTCTGTATTTTGATGGGTGATGAGCACCCGAACAAAAAAGATTCTGAAGGGCGTCAGCCTGTTTACCGGCGTTGCGGCAGCCATTCTGATCGCAGGCGCGGTTTTTATATTTTATTACGTCAACAGCGATCGGTTCCGAGACCTGCTGTTGGAAAAAATCAACCGCTCGATCGCCGGCGAGCTGAGCATCGGCGGCCATAAAATTTCCATTCGATCCGGCCGCGTCGTCTGTAAAAAAGTCGCTTTCCGTGATGAATTCAGCAATACGTTGATATTGTTGGACACGCTGACAGTGAATCTCGCCTATCTGCCGTTGCTCAACCGAACAATTCTGCTGGAATCGATGGTCTTGCGGCACCCCGACGTCCGGCTCCGGGTCGACCAAGACGGCGTCCTCGATCTGGTGCGTGCGCTGCAACCTGCTTCGCAAAAACAGAGAGCGGAGGAGCCGCGCCCGGCAGGAACCCCTGTGAACGTTGTTGCTCAAAGTCTTTTGGTCGAAGGGGGTGCATTCCGCTTCGAAGCACCGGCGAACCGTTTCGGGGTGGAGGCCGCCGGCATTCGGCTTCAGGCCAAGGGAGACTTGGTGAAGAAGGCGGCAGGCGCCGCGCTTCATGTCGACCGTACCCGGCTTTTCCTGGGCGGGAAAGACCTTGAGATTCGTCCTGTCGTTGTTTATGGGGAACTGGCAGGTGACCGGCTTGAGACTTTGAGGGTTGAAGCGGGCACCGATTTCGCGGACATTCGTATGGAGGGAGACGTCAGCCGGGTATTCCATGATCCGGAGGTCAACCTGAGGCTGGTATTTGACGTGCTGCCCGCCGGCCTGGCCGAAATCGTACCGCTGCCTGCTGATATCAGCGGCAGGCTGGCCGGGGTGCTGACTGCCCGGGGCAACTGGAAGAACCCTGGAGCGGCGCTGCAACTGTCCTACGGGGGCGGGCGCATCGCCGGATATCCGGTGAAAGGAATGGATGCCGGGTTTCTATTGGAAAATAGAAAAATTGCGCTGAAAAATCTGAATATTACAGCGGACAGCGGGAAAATCAGCCTGGAAGGTTTTGCCGACCTGAGAGAAGTTTTGCCTGCGGAACTCGAATGGGCCCGCATCCAGCCCGACAAACTTGCCTATTCAATCCGGGCTCGGCTGAAGGATATCGATATCCATTCCTTTGGCAGGGGCGCCGGTCGCTTTCAGGGCACTTTGAGCTCCTCGTTGACGATCGAAGGAAAAGGCGTTGATCCTGAATCGCTGTCGGCATTCGCAACGGCGGAGGCCCTAGTATCAGAATGGATCGCCCCCGGCATGCAGCGGTCGACGGACGTTCAATTGGCGTTGTCCGGCGAGCTGAATGCGCTGAAAGCATCCTTCTCCAAAATTTCGATAATCACTCCGGAGGGTTCCATCAGCGGCCGTGCCGACCTGGATCTGTCCACGGAGCGCGTCGATGGGCAGATGACCGTCGACACAACAGACATCGGCAAGCCGCTCTCTCTGTTCGGTTTGCCCGGAAGATCGGGCGCGTGCCGTGCCGAAGTATTCGTGTCGGGAATCACACGACAACCGCAAATCGGCCTTCGCCTCACTGGAGAGGAAATTCAGTTTGACCCTGTCCGCCTGGGGGGGGTGGCCCTTGCGGCCGGAATGGATTCGGAAGGGATGCTGCGGATTGACTCATTGATACTCGACCGCCGCAACGCGCATGCCGAGGGGACAGGAACCCTGCAATTGTTCAGCGATGGATTCCAGCTTCATGACACCCTGCCGTTTCAGGCCCGTCTCAAGTTCAACGATGCCGAACCTGGAGATTTTGTGGACGGACTGCCCGTGAAGGGATCTTTTCAGGGGGAGATCCAGATCGATGGAGATCTACATTCGATTCAGGCTATTGCGGGGATCAGGGGGAGCAGGGTCGCCTATGAAAACATCCTCTTGGGGGACATGGATGCCGGGATCGGTTTTAAAGAGGGCAGGGTCTTGCTGGAGTCGATGCAGATGAAAAACAACGCTGCCGTGTGCCGTGCCAGTGGTGAACTGCAGCTTTTTGAACCGCGGTCGTGGCAGGTGCTGGCGGATCCGAATCTTAAAGCAGAGATGACGGCGGAGGCAATTTCCCTTGCGGATTATGTCCCCGTGGAAGGGCGCCTTGATTTGAGTGCCCGGGTCGAGGGTCCTCTGTCAAATTTGCAGGGCAGCGGGCATATCGAGGCGAGAGAGATTCAGTACCAGGGCCAGTGTGCCGAACGGATGGTAGTGGACGTGCGGTTGAGCGGCGATCGCCTGCATATTCTGCCGCTTCAACTGGACTTCGATCCGCAAAACGTCGTGACAGGGTCCGGGTGGATCGATTTCGAGCACCGTTTTTCATTTGAGTTGTCATCAGAAGGCTTCCACCTCAAAAGCCTCGCAAAAATTCGAGAGATGGAAGCTGTCGATGGCAAAATGGATTTTCATGTGCGGGGCGAGGGAGGCATCGAAGATCCGGCAATCTTCGCCGATATCCGCCTGAAAGAGTTATACGTCAACAGCGAGCAACTGGAGGACTGCGAGTTTCATGTCAAACTGATTGACAACCTGGTGTCTGTCGAGGGGCGCCAGACCTTTGAGCTCAAGGGAGACTACCATCTGAGCCGCAAAGATTTTCATCTCAATCTCATTTTCAGGGAAACGGATGTTACGCCGCTTTTGTTGGCACTGGGGGTGCGGGACTTCGAAGGAATTCTCAGCGGCAGGATTGCGGCCGAGGGCAAAACCGAGGCCATTTTAATGAGCAAAGCGGTTCTTGATGTCACCGGATTGGCTTTAAACTATCGCGGCCAGCCATTTGTCGAATCGAAAAAAATTCATGGAACCCTGAGGAATCAATCCTTTTCTGTTCCTCAGTTTCGTTTGAAGGTCCTGCAATCCGGAGAGGTGCGGATCAAGGGGACGGGAAATTTCGATGGCTCTTTCGACCTGAGCGCTGAAGGCGAAATGCCGGCGGAATCTGCCTTGTTCTTCCTTGAGGATGTTGCAAATATCGAGGGGAAATTCGGCATCCGGGCCGAGGTGAAAGGTACCGCGGCAGACCCCGAGATGATGGCGGAGATCGTTTTTCAGGAGGTGGGGTTCACGCTGGCTACCATCTCTTCTTCTTTCAAGGATATCAACGGAAAGATCATGCTTACCCCGAAGCTTGCGACAATCGAAAATATCGTCGGCAGACTGGACTCGGGATCATTTCGAATCGGCGGCGAGGCCGTGCTCGAAAAATTCCGCATCCAAAAGGTGCGCATGGCGCTCACGGCCCGCCAGCTGCCGATCCTCGTTCCCCAGACCATGGAAATGGAAATCGACGCCGATCTC
>JAJDNW010000054.1 GCA_022340465.1 Deltaproteobacteria bacterium
TACAAGGGACGTGACCCAAAGCTCCAGCGGCTTACCGCCATTAAAACCATTCGCTTTATAGACGATTTTGACGAAGAAAAGGTGGAAAAGGTCAAGGCCCATTTCTATCACGAAGCGGAGGTCGTGGCCCGCCTGTCACACAAGAACATCGTTAAGATTTACGATGTCGGCGAGGACCTGGACCTTTCCTACCTTGCCATGGAGTACCTGGAAGGCGAAAGCCTGGAACGTTCGTGTCGTGCAAAAAGGCCCCTCCCCATTATCCGGGCCGTGGACATCATCGCGCAGGTGTGCGACGCACTCGATTATGCCCACGCGCACGGAATCATTCACAGAGATGTCAAGCCCGGCAACATCATGGTGCTCAAAAGTGGAGAGGTGAAAGTCACGGATTTCGGGATTGCCAGGGCAGCGGGAAGCACTAAAACACGCACGGGAATTATCAAGGGGACTCCGTATTACATGTCCCCGGAACAGGCGCGTGGATTGACCCTGGATGGAACGGCCGATATTTTTTCACTGGGGGTGGTCCTCTATCAGGTGTTGACTGGGAAGTTGCCTTTTACCGGCGAGAACTTGGCGGCGATCATGTATCAAACGGCCAATGTCGATCCCGAATCACCCGTAACGTACAACCCGGAGGTCGGGCGGCCCCTGGTGGACGTCATCAACCGGGCCTTGGCCAAAAATCCGGAAAGGCGCTATCAATCGGCCGGACAGATGGCCGGCGATTTGCGGCGCGTGAAAATGGCGCTCGAGTCCCGGGACGAGGATGGGGATTTGCTGCAGAAGGAAACCGGACGTGGGGGGGAGGTGGAAATATCTCCTTCGTTGGGCAGGGGCGAAGCCGATAGGCTTCAAACAACGTCCGCTGGAAAAAGGGAGAAAGAAGATTCCCCGCAGGAAGCGCTGGATTTTGCGGACCTGGACAGGGTCCTGTCGGCCGACATGCGCGCTGAAACAGGGTCGCGGCCGACGGGAACCGTCGTTTTGCAGCGTGATGCCAACGGCGAGGTCGGCGTAACAAAAGCGAACGACGCCCGCCGCGACACCGGCCCTCACGGTTATGCAGGAGCGAACGATGACGCAGCCGCGGCGATTCCGCTGTCCACGTCAACCGGCACCAGCTCCTATCGGGCCGTAAAAACAGCTGACGGAACCCGGGGAGAAGACGGCCGCCGCGGATCGACCGTCGCAGAGGCAGGGGGGCGCAGAGGCGGCGGCGGTTCCCGACCGCGGCCGATGTTGCGGCATCGCTTTGTCCTGTCCGGGCTCGTTGGATTGCTGCTGTTGGGAGCCTTTGGTGGCGGGTATTTTATTTTCTGGAAAAGCCAGGAAAAAGAGCAGGAGCTGAGGATGCAGGAACAGCAGCGGGTGCTTTTCGAAAAAATCATGCAGGAAAAGATGCTCGAAAAGCAGCGCCTGGCAAACGAGGAAAAGCAAAAACAGACTGCGCTCGAAGAACAGAAAAGAGAAGATGATCTAGAGCGACAGGAAGCGCAGCGTATCATAAAACAGAAGCTCGAGGAAGCCAGGAGGAAACAGGAGGCCCAACGCCGGGCCAGACTGGAGGAAGAAGAAAGAAAAAAACGGGAGGAGGTCGAAAAAGAACGCCTGGCGAAAGAGCTGGAAAAGAAACGCCAGGCAGAGCTGGAGGCCCGGCGCAAAGCCGAAGCCGAGCGCAAGGTGCGCCTGGAAAAGGAGGCAACCGAGACATTGCGCCGGCAGGAGATTGCCGGTGTCGAAAAATACAAACTGGCGGCTGATGCTTTGCGGCGGGGGAAAAAGTATTTCGAGGCAGGAAAGGCATATGAGAAAGCCCTTGAGATGATCGACAAAAGCCGTTTTCGTTCAGATGCCGTCCTGGCAGCCTACCGCCGGGAAATAGAGACGGCGCTGGGTGCAGATGACATCGTTTACGGTTCGAAGGGGTATGTGCTGTACAAGGGCGAGTGGATGACGCCGGAAGCCAAGGAATTGGCCCGTTACAGCGAAGGCTATGTGAAATACAAGGGAAAATTCGTGCAGTACACGACGTTGGCCGGAACCCTCGATAAGTTGTGTTCACCCCAGGTGGAAAAGTACCTTGCACAAAAATACAGCGGCCAAACCGTGCATTCGAAAAACATCGTTTTTCAGAAGGCCGTCCTGAATCGCAACAATGCGGATTTTTCAGAATATTCCGTTTTCCACAACTGGAAGGTCTGGACCTTCAGGGGGGTTGACGAGGGTCTTTGCGTTATCGATGTCCGCTACACCGTGAGCACGGACAGGTGGTCGCTGCTCAAAGGGTGCGAGTAAACCCCGGCGTTGCAAAGGCCGGAGGGATTCAAAATTGACAAGAAAAAACGGACCGATGACCAGTAACAAGGTAAAAGCCTGCCAGCCGAGGGGCGGTATTGTTCCTCGGCAATCGTTGTGTCTTATTTTGGGTTGTAGACCCGATAAAAAATGAAACATTAACCAATAGTTACCATGCTGTATATACAACATAGGGGTTGAGGATGTCGCTAACAGGGGACATACGGTCCTTTTCACTTTCCGCCATAGGGCGCCTTCTGCACCAGGAAAAAAAAACCGGCATCTTGAGCGTGCACTCCGGCGACCGCGAAACGAAAATTTATTTTCGTGCGGGCGACATCGTATTTATCAGCGGCGCACTTGCGGCGGAACTTTCCCTGGGCGCGTTGCTGAAAGAAAAAAAGCTGGTTACCGATGCGGAAATCGATTTGTCGCTCGAAATTGCCAAAAGTGAGAACAAGCGCCTCGGTGTCGTGTTTCTCGAAAAAGGGTTCATATCTCAGAAAAAGCTGGTTAACATCCTGAATTACCAGTTCAAGGAGGCGATTTCCAACGTTCTCACATGGCGTGCGGGCAGTTTCAGCTACGAAGATGGTATCGAGGGATTCGTCGAGGACATTCGGCTGAAGCTGGATCCCATTCGCCTGGTTGCCGAAGCGGAGAAATGGAAATCCTACCGCTCGCTGATTCCAAATGATCGCGTGATATTCCATATCAAGGCAGGGGCGCTCAAGGCCGACCGTTTTTCCGCAGACGGATCCCTGCGCGTGATGCTGCTGATAGACGGGAAGAGGGATGTGGCCAAGATTATTGCCGAAAGCGGATTGTCCCGTCTGGCGGTGTACCGCGCCCTTTCAGCTCTGGCCGCTCAGGACGCCATCGAAGTCCAAGGCACGGCTGGGGCACCGGGGACCGGCGCCGGACACGATATGGCGGTGATCGTTGGCTATTACCTGGAGGTCATCCATGCGGTTACGACGGATATCTCACTGGAACTGGGTGAAAAAAAAGCGTACGGCATGCTGCTCAACGCTTTGGAGAACGCACCTGCCAGCCATTTGTTGGCAGGTGCCGTGGTGCCGGGTGACAGCCCGGGCGAAAATACGGGCCGTGTTTGTGAACGCCTGGTGAAAAGCGGCTCTCCTGTAGGGACGGCATCCCTCGAAGCGGCTTTCAAGGCCGTCATTTTCCATCTGCTCAGAGAAAAATACCATGTTCTCGGGTTCAAGGCCGTCAGGAACACGCTTTTAAGGCTCATCACCTCGGCCGAACGGCTGCAGGATGAAACCGGGAGCGTGGCCGAGAGCGTGTTGCCGTTTTTTCGCACGCTTGCCGGCGATAAAGGCTTGTTCAGCGGAAAAAAGGCACTGTCCACCGGCGGAGGAACCACCGAAGCGGGTGCCGATGCCTCCAAAGGTGCCGGGCAAAGCCTGGAAAAGACCGGCGGTGCCGCCATTATCGCTTTTTACAGCCGGGTTATCCAGATGGTAACCCATGAAATGGAAACGGAGATCGGCGGCAAGGTGTATGCTTTGCTTAACCGGATAATGGAAAACTCGGAATATTACGACAGATTCCTGTCACAGTACCGTGTGGACGACGGTATACAGGAAAATGTGGAGCGCATCCGCGGACACATCGCACGTGAAGGTCACCGGCTGGCAAAAAACAGCTTCGTTTCCGGGTTTCAACAGGTGCTCATAGCACTTTTGACGGAAGAACAGCGGCTGCTGGGGGAAAAATCGGCCAGGGCGACCGTGCATAAGATTGAGGGTTTTCTTGCGAACATCTCCGAGGACACATTCAGGCCTTTGATCATGAACCTCATTCCGACGCTTAAGAGAATCATATAAGATGAAAGCCAATTTAAATTACTGGATGGCGCAAGTGTTGATTCTAGTCTTCTATGTCATGACGCTGGTGATCTACAGCAGAGCCAGATACGAGTACATGGGCGGTAAAATCGGCAAGGCCATCAACCTGATCGTGTTGTTTCTTCTGTTCCTGTTTCTCTCGGACATCGTCGATTACTTTTTCATAATGCTGGTGCCGCTTGCAGCGGACACCATATTGATCATCAAAATACTGCTGAGGCTGGTCGCCATATGCGTGCTGTTTTTCGGCGGCATGCGCTTTTTTTCCGGCCGGTCGGCACCGGTGGAGATTGTCAGGCAGACCGTCGCCCTGGGAGGCGGCACGCAAGCAGCGCCCAAGCCAATGGAGAAGCCTGTCGCGGCCGTTGACAAGACCGTCGTGATCGAGGGCGATGCAGGAACGACGCCCATGCTGGGCAGGTACGAAATCATCGAACAGTTGGGAAGGGGCGCCATGGGGATCGTTTACAAAGGGCGCGACCCCAAACTGAACCGCCTGACTGCCATCAAAACGATCCGTTTTTCCGATGAGTTCGACGAATCACAGGTTGTGCAGATCAAGGAGCATTTCTATCGGGAAGCCGAGGTCGTGGCAAAGCTTTCCCACCCCAATATCGTCACCATTTACGATGTCGGTGAAGACCTGGACCTTTCCTACCTGGCCATGGAGTACCTGGAGGGAGAAAACCTGGATAAATTTACGCACAGGGAAAATCTGTTGCCCATCAAACGGTGCATCGACGTGGTTGCCCAGGTGTGCGAGGGCCTGGATTATGCACATCGGCACGACATCATTCACAGGGACGTCAAGCCCGCCAATATCATGATGATGAAAGACGGCGTCGTCAAGGTGATGGATTTCGGCATCGCACGGGCGACCACCAGCACCAGAACGCGCACCGGCGTTATCAAGGGGACGCCTTATTACATGTCTCCCGAACAGACCCAGGGGAAAAAACTGACCGGCCAGTCGGACATCTTCTCGCTGGGCGTCGTGTTCTACCAGCTGATAACCGGAAGGCTTCCTTTCGACGGTGACAATATGGCTGCAATCATGTACCAGATCGCCTCGGTTGAACCGGAATCGCCAGCCACTTACAACCCAAAGGTCAACCAGGCCGTCCAGGCGATCCTCAAACGTGCGATGGCAAAATCGCTTCAGAAAAGATACCCGTCTGCGGGGAAGATGGCAGAACATCTGCGGCTCTTGAGCCGTAAGATGGATGAGCGGCGATAACGGGCGACCCGCTCAGTTTCCGGCCCCCCTATGCAGCGCGATTTCCACCCTCCGGTTGGCGGCACGCCCTTCTTTGGTTTCATTGCCTGCGATGGGATCTTCGGGGCCTTTCCCGGCCGCATGGATTTGGGACGGCGCGACTCCCTGACCGGTTAGATAGGATTTAACCACGTTGGCCCTGAATTCGGAGAGACGACGGTTGTAATCGTAGTTCCCCAAAGAGTCCGTGTATCCGGTGACCTGAACGTCGATTTCCGGTACTTGCTTGGCCACGTGGGCGATACGGTTCATCATGGCATACGCTTCATCCGAAAAATCGTTCGAATCCATTTGAAAGCGGATAATGAATTTTTGATCGAGGGTAGCCTGTATCTCGGCTTCTGACAGGACGGGGCTATTGTCGGGCTTGCGTGCGGAGGAAGCGCCCGATGTTTCACCGTTCGCTGCGGTTGGGACGGCAACGTTTCCCAAACCGGACGGGGCCGTGGTTTCATCCGCTCGGGGGGAGACTTCCGGGGTAGCTTCCTTGGGTTGTTGGATAGCAGTCGCGCCTTTTTCGTTGCCCATGGCCGGCGTGGCGGACACTGCCGGCTTTTCAGGCCCCCCCACGTCCTGGAAATAAAAAAGACCGGCCGCGACTGCCAGAAGGCCCAGCAGAAGAACGGAAACCGCGGTGCCCACCAAAGACCTTCGCCAGGGAAGGAATAAGGCGCTCAAAAATGACTCCCGCTCGGTTTTTTTTCTGTCGTCGGAGACTTTTTCCGTTTCAATGCTGAGCTCCTCGGCACACTCCTTTACGATGCGTGCGTCGATCTTCTTTTTTCCCCTGGCAAATGCGGTCAGCAGGGCATGGTCGCAGATGACATTTATCAGGCGCGGGTAGCAGTTCGAGAAGGAGGTAACTTGATGCACGGCACCGGCACTGAACAGGGGGGTGTCGCAACCGGCGACAGCGAGACGGAATTTAATGTACTCCGTCACTTCTTTGGCGGGAATGGGGCCGATGCTGTAGCGGGTCGTGATGCGTTGAAGCAGCGCCCTGTTCCTGTTTTCCAGGAGGGTGTCGTTGAGTTCGTTCTGTCCGACCAGAAAGATGTTGAGCAACTTGGCGTCCTGTGTTTCGATATTCGACAATTGCCGGATTTCCTCCAGCATTTCGTGGTTGAGACGCTGGGCTTCGTCGATGATGATCAGCACCCGTTTGCCGGTATCGTGGGCTTTGTGCAGGAAATGAATGAAATGAACGAGAAAGTCACCCTTGCTGGTAAATTGTTTGTCGATGTTGAAAGCGCTGACCAGAAAATTGAAAAAATCGATTTTTTCCAATCCGGGGTCGGAAACGGTGGCCACGAGCGTGTTATTATCGAGGCTGCCCAGTAAGCTGTTGATGAGGGTCGTTTTGCCGGTGCCGACATCACCCACGAGGAGGAGAAAACCGCGATTGTCGTGAATGCCGAACTTCAGCCGCGCCAGCGCCTCCTTGTGTGTTTCTCCTAGCCACAAAAAACGTGGATCCGGGCTTATCTGAAAAGGCTTCTCTTTCAGCCCAAAATGGGAAAGATACATATTCTCCTTTCAGCGGTGACAGCAGCCCACGGCGTTTGGAGGGGGCTTACTCAAACCTTCGGTTCTCCCGGACGTCGCTGATTTAACATGTTGTTATTTCATCGTTAGTTTTGTATATAATGGAAACGCCAAATCGTGTCAACGGTACTTTAAGAGGAATATGCCTATGAAAGCGATCCGCGGTATGTACAGGGGCCTGTGCGGGTCCGTGCTGATTCTGATTGTGATGCAGCCGTTCATCATGACCGCCCATGCTTCCGAGGGTGTGGCAAATGCCGGCATGGATGTGATCTTCGTACTCGACAACTCGGGCAGCATGATCAAAAACGATCCCGGCTTCATAACCAAAACAGCCGTCATTAAATTCCTGGAAGGGCTGGCCAAGGAAGTGAGGGTGGGAATGGTGATTTTTGATACGAATGCCCGCCTGGTGGAGCCGCTTTCGTCGATAACGACGGCCGAAAGCGCCGAGGGATTTTTGGATGGCCTTGGGGAGATCACATACAAAGGCCAGTTCACCAACACGCCGGCAGGTGTCGAGAGAGCGTTGTACGAGTTGAAAACCAACGGGAGACCGGCCGCAAGGAAAGCGATCATTCTTCTTACGGACGGCATCGTCGACACCGGGAACAGGGAACAGGATCTCGAGTCCGAAAGGTGGTTGAAGGAAACGCTCACCAGCGAGTGTGAAAAGCGGGGCATACGGATTTTCGGTGTTGCCTTTACAGAAGACGCCGATTTTCGCCTGATGCAGACCCTGGCCGCCAAAACGGAAGGGGAATATTTCAGGGCTTTCACCGCAGATGAGGTTCAAACGGTTTTTCAGAAAATAGATGACATGGTTTCGTCAGCGGTGGAAACGACGAACACCGCCCTCCAGGCGATTGAGAAGGGCTCCCCGCCGCCACCGGAGAAAGCACCGGTAACCGCCGATATTAAAAAAGCAAAAGCACCCGGGAAAGAGGAAACGGGGCGTGCACTGATGCCCCTGCTGCTGGTTGCCGTGGTTCTGGCCGGCGTGCTACTGATTTATGTCACCTTTGTCCGTAGAAAGAAAACGGTCATGGTCAAGCCGGATCCGCAATCCCAGAAACCGCCCTCCGGCACGGCCAGGGGAAAAGGGTCCATCGGTCAGGCCGAACTGATCGACACGGAGAATGTCATCTCCACGGAATCCATAACCCTCCCGCTCAACCGGGAGTCGGTAAGCATCGGGAGGGATCCGAGCAATGATATCGTCATTCCCAGGGAATCGATTTCAAGCCTGCACGCTACCATCGATTACAAGAACGGATACTACCATCTGGAGGATCACCGCAGCACGAACGGTACGCGTTTGAACGACAAACCGCTGAAAGAAAACAATCCGGTGCGACTGAAAAGCGGCGATAAAATTCATTTTGCCATATATGAGTTCCGGTTCCTGATGCACGACTTTGCCCCTTACGGCGAAACCGTCATGATCAGGAGGGACATGAAGGTTGCCAAAGAGTCGTGAAATGTGAGGCGTGGTATGTGAGCGGTAAAACGTGAAATGTGAGATGTGGGAAGTAAAACGTGAAACGTGAAATGTGAAACGTTAGACGTGAGAGGGAGTGGCTTGTTTTACGTCTAACGTCTTACGTCTCACGATTCACGTCTTTTTAACCGTACACCGTTTTACAGTTTATAGTTCAAGGCCGCACCTTTTTCGGCCGTGTTGGCCATCTTCGAATAGATGGAAAGGTAACCCTTGCCGTCCTTGCCCCGGGGGGGGGACCAGTTTGCCAGCCTGCGGTCTATTTCTTCGTCCGTTAGACCGATTCTCAGTCGCTCACCGGGTATGTCTATCTCGATCAGATCACCGTCTTCCACGATGGCCAAAGGACCCCCGGCAGCGGCCTCGGGTGTGATGTGCGCCACGGCACAGCCTTTGTTGGTGCCGGAGAAGCGCCCGTCGGTCATGAAGGCGATTGTGTCGGAGAGCCCTTTGGCCGAGAGCTGCCAGAGGAAGCGCTGCAAAAGGCGCATGCCGGGGTCTCCTTTGGGGCCCACATTTCTGACAACGACCACGTCGCCCCTTTTCAGACGGCCTTCTTCGAGGGCTTTGCAGGCGGATTCTTCCGAAACAAAAATGCGTGCCGGACCGTGATGACGGTGCATGGCGGCAGGCACGGCCGATTTTTTGATTAACGCACCTCCCGGCGCCAGGTTTCCCTTCAGAAAGATGAGCCCCCCCTCGGATGACAACGGCTTTTCCAGGGTGCGGATGACCACCCCGTCGCCGTCTGCGGCCGATTTCAGATTTTCGCTCAAGGTGGCGCCGGTAACCGTCATGACATCCCCGGCCAGAAGGGGCTGCATGGTCTTCATGGCCGAGGGCAGACCCCCGGCCTCGTCGAAATCTCTGAGAAGGTGCCGGCCGGATCCGGACGGGGCGATGTCGCACAAAAGCGGCGTTTTGCGGCTCACTGCGTTGAAAACTTCCAGGGGGATATCTATGTCCAACTCGGCCGCTGTGGCCTGGAGGTGAAGGACACCGTTGGTCGAGCCGCCCACGGCCATCAGGACGGCGATGGCATTTTTAAAGGCGTCCATGGACATGATGTCCGAGGGCCTGACACCCTTATTGTGGAGTCCGACCACCTGCCTGCCGGCCTGGAAGGCCAGGCGCATCAGCCGCGAATCCGCTCCCGGTGTGGTGGCGTTCCAGGGTAGGGACATGCCCAGCGCCTCGCTCAGGCAGGCCATGGTATTGGCGGTGCCCATGACCGGACAGGCACCGCAGCCCGGGCAGCCGCGCTCCCGGATGTCGGCATAAGACCGGCCTTGTAAGCGGCCGGCCTTGTAAGCGGCATAATGCCGGGGGGCGACATCCAGGGGGTCGACAACTTCCCCCCGGTAGGTATTGAGCTGCATGTAGCCGCCGGTAACCACGACGGCGGGGAGATCGAGGCGGGCGGCAGCCATCAGGTGGGCCGGGATCACGTCGTCGCACACCGGCACGAACACCATGGCGTCGAAAAGGTTGGTCATGGCAACGGTTTCGATGTAACCGGCCACCAGATCACGGTGGGGCAGGTGATAGTTGTCGTGGCCCGCCATGCTGGTGCAGATCGAGCTGATGACAAATTCCCGGGGCGTCCCGCCGGCGGCCCAGATGCCCGCTTTGACGGCCCCGGTCACACGGTCCAGGTGAATGGCGGCCGGGTTGACTTCTCCCCAACTGCTGACAACGCCGATTTGCGGCCGTTCAAGGGCCTCGTCGCCGTAGCCGATGCCGCGTATCATGTTCTGGCGTTCCACCATGGCGTAATCGGGAAGGTGTTCATCCCTTTTTGGAATAGTAGTCAATGCCTTTTCTCCAAGCGTTAGGTATGCTGACGCGTGTTATTTCGCCTTCTGCTGTCATTTGCCCTTCGGGCGTAATTAACGCTTCGCGTGATATTTATGGTCGCTTTTAGCGGAAAGCGATTAGTGAGCATGAATTACAGCGAAGCAAATTACGGCAAAGCCAAAAGTGGTTGAATGCCCTAATCTTTCTATATGGCGCCCTCCGGCGGCATGCCGTTTTCATCCCAGCCGTGGAGGAGGTAATATTCCTTGAGCATGACGCGCAGCTCTTCCGGGGTGATGGCGTCGCCTGTCTTTTCGTTTTTGCGGAAAAATCCCTTGGAAAGCCACTCGTCTTCGGGCCCCATGCCTTCACGCAGGTTGAAGCGGCGGACGAGGGTGGCGATGGCTGCAGCACGCCTGCGAAGCGATTCCATGTCTGCATCGAGGCCCGTAAGCGCCTGAACGATCTGTTCCAGGGTTTCCCACATGTACATGTCCCGGTAAAAGCGGCACAACACCAGCGTGTCGAAAATGGTCAGGCGGTCTTCAAACTCGAGGAAAAGCTCGGCCTTGCCTTCGATTCTGGACGGGGGGATCATTCCCGTGAGCTCCGGTTTGTAAAAGGTCGCCCGCAGGTGGCAGGCCCCGCGGTCGGAGGTGGCGTAGGCCAGGCCCATCCCTTTGAGCACCCGCGGATCGTAGCCGGCCGGTTCCATCCCCTTGACGTGCACCGCGATCTCTTCGAGATCCCATTCTCTGGCGGCATGCTTGATCCCCTGTGCCAGCACGTCACCGATACCTTCGCGACGGCCGATCATGCGGAGCAGATCCGCGATGCGCTCCGCCTGGCCGTAATCCACCTCGTATTCGACTTTGCCGCGGCGGCTGGCTTCAATGGTGAAGGCGCACAGGTTGCCGGCCGTGATCGTGTCGATGCCCAACCGGTCGCATATGTCGTTGAGGTAGGCGATTTCCTCGATGCTGTCGATCATGCAGAGTCCGCCAAAAGCGTAAATGGTTTCGTATTCAGGTCCCTCCAGTTTCAAACCCGCGTGGCGGCCCTCCTTTACGGTGGTCATCCGGCCGCAGGCCATCAGGCACTTGGCGCAGGCGCGCGGTTTGACATCGCAGCGGGAGTGCAGACCGTCTGAACTGATCTTTTCCCACTGGTCATACCGCCCCTCGGCCCAATAGCGGGTGGGGAAGGCGTTGGCACCGTTGGTCACCTTGACCAGTTGGGAGGTGCCCATGGTTTTATAGGCGTGCACGCCGGGGTTGTCTTTGGCTTCGGACATGATGGCCTTGGAAAGGGCGGCCACGGCTTCGGCATCGTGGGGGGTTCGCGTTCGGTCGCCCTGGAAAAGCAGCCCTTTTATTTTTTTTGCGCCCAGCACGGTGCCCACGCCCGTCCGCCCGGCCGACCGCCACTGGTCGTTTTTAATGACGCCGAAACGGACAAGCTTCTCGGCGGCCGGTCCGATCACAACGGCCCCGGTCTTGCGGAATTGCCTGTCATCCCGGGTGTAGCGCTTGAGGACTTCCTCCTCGGCGGCGTAGGTCTCCAGACCCCACAGGTCGTCGGCCGCATGAAACATCACCGTTTCGGGTTGGATGCCGAGTACGACCGGGGAAGGGCTTTCGCCCTGGATGACGATGGCATCGAAACCGGCGGCATCGATGGCTTCCGGCACCTTGCCGCCCGAGTAGGATTCGGCATAAAGGCCTGTCTGGGGAGATTTGGTAAAGACACCGTATCGCGAACTCCCCCATATCCTGCTTCCGGTAACGGGGCCGGTGGCGAAAATAAGGATGTTGTCCGGGTGCAGAGGGTCCACGCCCTTGGGCATGAGGGTGTAGAGCAGGTATGAGGCCAATCCCTTGCCCCCGATATATGTTTCGTAGATCTCGTCGTCCAGGGTCTCCACCCAGTGTTCATGCCGGCCCACATCGATTCTCAGTATGCGTCCATAGTTCCCCTTCATATTCGTTCTCCTTTTTCATCGTATGTTGCACTAAAATGCGTAGCTGAAGCGAAAACTGGCCCCGCTGCCTGCAGTTGGTGGGAGGGTTCGCCGATTCCACCGACCAACCGGCGGAGTGGTCTGTCACTTGATAGCGACGAGGTCGCGTTGTAAAAAAGCGTGCACACACGTTTAATACTATAACGTTTTAGGCATCCTATCCATTGAATGTAGAGGTTGTCAAGTTGAAAGCGGCGGAATAATTTATCTTCATATTAAATTACGGTTGACACAGAAAATCTGTATTCGCTATATAATTAATGTATTGAGAACAATAAATATTAACTAAACCCTTTTAGTTAATTATCGATCAATCAGAAAGGAGGCGTGTCATGACAACAAACAAGGAACTTGGTGAAGGGAAAAGCAGCTTCGTTTCAAACGCTGTCAGCAATGTGTCCCTCAATTACATCGAATCCGCCAAGGGTGCCGTGCTTACGGACGTGGAAGGCAATGAATTCATCGACTTTGCCTGTGGCATCGGTGTGATGAATATCGGACACAGCCACCCCAAGGTGGTTGAGGCCATTAAAAAGCAGGCCGAAAAACTGGTGCACACCTGCTTCATGGTGAATCCCTACGAGTCGGCTGTAAAATTGGCCGAAAGGCTGTGCGCGTTGACGCCCGGGAATTTCCCCAAGAAGGCCTTTTTCTGCAACAGCGGTGCGGAAGCCGTGGAAAACGTCGTCAAAATCGCGCGCTATTACACCAAACGTCCCGCCGTGGTTGTCTTCGAGAATGCTTATCACGGCAGAACCCAGTTGACCATGACCATGACCAGCAAAATCAAACCTTACAAATTCGGCTTCGGGCCTTTCTGCCCGGAAGTCTATCGCATGCCTTTCGGCGATGAGGTCGGAGCCGACAAGCTCAAGGATGTTTTTATTAAAATCGTCAACCCGGAAGCCGTGGCGGCCGTCGTCGCCGAACCGGTGCAGGGGGAAGGCGGGTTTATCGTTCCGCCGGACGATTATTTCCCGGAGCTGATCGAGATATGTCACGACAACGGCATCCTGTTCGTTTCCGATGAAATTCAAAGCGGCATGGGACGCACCGGTAAAATGTTCGCCATCGAACACTGGGGTGTCGAGCCTGACCTCATCACTACGGCCAAAAGCCTGGCGGCCGGCATGCCGCTGGCGGCTGTGGTCGGCAAGGCGGAGATCATGGACGTGGTGCATCCGGGTGGCCTGGGCGGTACCTATGGCGGCAACCCGGTGGCCTGTGAAGCCGCCCTGGCGGTTTTGGATGTTTTCGAGGAAGAAAACATGCTGGAAAAATCGGTGGCCCTGGGTGAAAAGTTGTGGGCTCGCTTCGGTGAATGGAAGGAAAAGTTTGCCATCGTCAAGAGCATTCGCGGCAAAGGCGCCATGGTCGGTCTGGAGCTGGTCAATCCCAAAACAGGCCAGCCGGCCGCCGACGAGACCCTGCAGCTCGTCAAACACTGCCACGCCAACGGTGTGGTGGCCATCAGCTGCGGCTCTTACGGCAACATCATCCGCACCCTCGTGCCTTTTGTGATTACCGACGAACAGCTGGAAAAGGGGCTTTCCGTCGTGGAGGCCGGGATTTCGAAGATCGACGCATGATATCTCGCGCAGAGATCACAAGGGCACGCAGAGAATTTGTGATGCATGCGTAAGACATCATCTGTTCTCTTGGTGCCCCTGGTGCCTTTGTGATTGAGTATTTCTTTACTATGAAAACGAACCCCACCATACGAGACATCGCCGCGGCGGCCAGGGTGTCCGCCGCGGCGGTGTCGCTGGCCCTGAACAACCGGCCGGGGGTCAGTGAAAAAACCCGGCGCCGCATTCAGAAAATCGCCCGCCGTATGGACTATCGGCCCAATTACGCCGCCAAACGCCTCATGGGGCACCCCAGCCACACCATCGGCCTGATCCTGCGCAACATCGCCGACCCCTTTTTCCCGGAGCTGGCTCTGGGCGTTGAGGAAAAGGCGACCGAAATGGGCTACAGCCTGCTGCTGTGCAACACCAACGGCACGTTGGCCAAGGAAAAAAGCGCGCTGGATGCCTTGCGTGCCAAAGGGGTGGACGGCGTTATCCTTTCGACGGTCACCGTGGATGATCCCAATGTCAAGCCGCTCATCGATGCCGGTGTTCCCTTCGTCTGCGTCAACCGCTTCGTCATGGATCCAGCCGTCGAAAGCAAAACCGACTATGTGGTGCTGGACAATTACGCCTGCGGTTACGAGGGCATGCGTCACCTTTTACGGATGGGTTATGAGCGCATCGCCATCCTGACCGGGGATTTGAACACCTCCACCGCGGCCCTGCGTCGCCAAGGCGAGCGTGATGCCCTGGCGTCATACGGCGTCGACCAGGACCGGAGACTGGTGGTCGAGTGCGGCTGGTCGCGGAAGCGCGCTTTTGAAGCCGCCCGGCACTTTCTGGGATTAAAGGAGCGGCCCGAGGCTTTTTTTGTCCACGACGACCACATGGCCCTCGGTGCCAGAGAGGCCGTGCTGGGTGAAGGGTTGGCCATTCCGGACGATGTGGCCCTTTTAGGAATCGACGACATTCAAATGGCTTCGCTTACCGGTGTGGATCTCTCGACCATCAGCCAGAAAAAATATGACATGGGGGTCATGGGTGCGAAAATCCTGATCGATAAAATTGAAGAAAGCACGCCTCCCATGGTGAACAAGATCATGCTCGAGCCCCGTCTCATGATCCGCAAATCGTGCGGGTACCATCTCCGGGGCTACGTGCGGTGAAAAGCGCGGCGTTGCGTTTTGGTTTCAGGATTTTGAGGGGTATTTTCCCCGCCACACGATGTCGCGGTAGTTGGCAGGATCCGTGGCTCCTTCCGTGTTGAAAAAGAGGCACACCGACCCGCTGTCCATCCCCAATTGCCTCCTTAAATCCTCGAATCTGGAATGGTTCATCAGCAGGTCTATGACGCCGGCACCGATGGAACCGGACTCTCCCGCCTCAACCACGGCATCTCCGGACAGGGGATTGGCAAGAATGCGCATGCCGTCTGCGGCTACATAATCGTCGCAGCTCACGTAGGCGGAAGGAAGGTCGCGCAGGATTTCCCATGATATGGGGTTGGGTTCCCCACAGGCCAGGCCGGCCATGATGGTACTCAAATCGCCCTCGGCGGGGTGCGGTTTACCATCGCCGGCGGCAACGGATGCAAGCATGCAGGCGGCCTGTTGCGGTTCCATAACGATAAATTTGGGGCGCGGTTTGGCATAGGCGCCATGCAGGTGGCCCACCACAGCACCTGCCAGCGTTCCTACCCCGGCCTGGATGAAGACATGCGACGGAACGGCATTTTGCGATCGCAGCTGTTCCACGGTTTCGGCGCACATGGTGAGGTAGCCTTGCATAATCCACAGGGGGATGTCCGTGTAACCCTGCCAGGCCGTGTCCTGGATCAGGTGCCAGCCGTTTTCTTCTGCCGTGCGGCGAGCCAGCCGCACCGTATCGTCGTAGTTGAGATCGGTCACCACAACCGCTGCTCCATGGCTCTCGATGCTGGCCACCCGGGAAGGGGCCGATCCCCTGGGCATGTAAACCACCGCGCGTTGCCCCAACTGCTCAGCCGCCCAGGCTACGCCTCTTCCGTGGTTTCCGTCCGTGGCCGTTGCCAGCGTGATCCGTCCTATCTTTTGCCTGGTTTCCCTGCTGACGATCTGCGCGTAGGGCGTGTCTGCAAGATCTCTGTCAAGCATCCGGCACACCAGTTTCGCCACGGCAAAGGAACCACCCAGGACCTTGAAGGCCTTGAGCCCGAAACGGTGGGATTCGTCTTTGGCGAAAATGCCGCGCAGGCCCCAGGCATGGGCCAGGCCCTGCAGGGGCACCAGGGGGGTCGGCGCATAACCGGGCAGCTGGCAATGAAATTCCATGG
Source organism: Deltaproteobacteria bacterium (assembly GCA_022340465.1). Classification (NCBI taxonomy): domain Bacteria; kingdom Pseudomonadati; phylum Myxococcota; class Myxococcia; species Deltaproteobacteria bacterium. The sequence goes on from JAJDNW010000054.1 coordinate 16,200, forward strand.
CCTCCCTGGAAGCGGCGGGTGAAAGATATGGCGGCATCGTCACCCTGCAGGGGGATTGCAGGATGTATTCAAAATGATGGGAGGGTATTTTCATGGCGATGGGGCCGGACGGCAAAACCCCGGTGCCCTTGGGCGCCAGGGTTCATGTTAAACTTTAAAATAAACAGATAACTTATTGAAATAATTGGTCGGGACGGCGCGATTTGAACGCGCGACCCCAGCGTCCCGAACGCTGTGCTCTACCAGACTGAGCCACGTCCCGACATGGGAGTCTCCATATTGCACTCCTGAATCATTGTCAACAGCTTTCCACATTAATTTACTCGAAGGGATTTGACAAAACCATGGTCTCATCGCGGCCCGGCCCCACGGAAACGATCTGAATGGGGGTGTCGGTGAGTTCCTCGATGCGCTGCAGATATCGTTTCGTGGATTCCGGCAGGTCTTCGAAATTGCGAATGCCCGAGATGTCCTCAGTCCACCCGGTCAGGGTTTCGTAAACGGGTTTGCAATTCCCCAGCACATTGAGATTGGCCGGAAAATCTTCGATGACGGCGTCCTCGTAGGTATAGGCCGTACAGACTTTCAATTCTTTCAGACCGCCCAGGACGTCAAGTTTGGTGATGGCCAGGCCGGTCAGCCCGTTGAGGCGGACGGCATTTTTCAAAATCACCGTGTCCAGCCATCCGCAGCGCCGCCGTCTGCCGGTGGTGGCTCCGAATTCCGCCCCCTTTTTCTGAATGGTGTCACCGATATCGTCAAACAGCTCGGAGGGGAAGGGGCCCCTTCCGACGCGGGTGGTGTAGGCCTTGACGATGCCGACGACCCCATCGATCTCCCCGGGGCCGATGCCCGATCCGCAGCAGGCATTACCGGAAACGACATTGGAGGAGGTGACATAGGGATAGGTGCCGTGGTCGATGTCCAGGTGTGTTCCCTGGGCGCCTTCGAAGAGCAGCTGCCGGCCCCCTTTCAGGGCGTTGTGCAGTTCCACTGAAATATTGGTGACATAGGGGGCAAGCCTTTCTGCAAAGGCGGTGTACCCGGCGATGATTTCATCGGCATCCAGGGGGTCGGCATGGAGGAATTTTTCGAGGTAGAAATTTTTTTCCGGCAGAAGGGCTTTCACCCTTTCCGCAAAGAGGTCTCTGTCCAGAAGCTCCACAAAACGGATACCGCGGCGGGTTGATTTGTCCTCGTAGCAGGGACCGATGCCGCGGCCCGTGGTGCCGATTTTATTGTCCCCCTTCATTTTCTCGCGGGCCTGGTCGAGGCTCCGGTGATAGGGCATGATCACGTGCGCTTTTTCGCTGATGCGAATCTGCTGCGGTCCGGCCTTGATACCGTGGTTTTCAAGATAGTCGATTTCGTCGAGGAGCACCTCCGGATCCACCACCACGCCGTTGCCGATGTAGCAGGTTTTTTGCTGCAGAATTCCCGAGGGCACCAGGTGGCTGATAAACTGTTCCCCCCCGACGACCATGGTGTGGCCGGCATTGTTGCCGCCCTGAAAGCGGACGACGCCGTCGGCGTGCTTCGCCAGAAGATCCACGATCTTGCCCTTGCCTTCGTCTCCCCACTGGGTACCGATGATGACAATATTAGACACTGCCTGCTCCTTCCTAAGTTGAGTGTTTCAAGTTCTATCATTTGAAACGTTCAATTTAGGTTTTTGTTAAGATGTCTACTTTCTACGCGAATGAAAAAAAAGTTGCATCATGGTGCGGCATTCCGTTTCCTTTACGCCGCCGATGATCTCCGGACGGTGATTCAGGCGCACGTCCTCGGAAAAATTATAGAGCGAGCCCGCCGCCCCCCATTTCGGATCGGCGGCGCCGAAAACGACGCGGGCGACCCGTGCGTGCACGATGGCCCCCATGCACATGACGCAGGGCTCGACAGTAGCATATAGCGTGGTGCTTAACAACCGGTAATTATGCAAGTTCGCCGCTGCCTTACGCAGGGCCTCGACCTCGGCGTGGGCGGTGGGATCGGATTTCAGAATGGTCCGGTTGTGCCCTGTGGCCACGATGTCGCCGGCAGCATCGACGAGGACGGCGCCGACCGGGACCTCGCCCGAGGCTTCCGCTTTTTTGGCTTCCGCGATGGCTATCCCCATGAAATGTTCATGCTCTAGAAATATGGTTGACATACGGGGTTGTATAGCCTAATAAGCAACAAAAATTCAAACGGTTTCATTTTGCGCCCGTAGCTCAGCTGGATAGAGTGCCGGACTACGAATCCGTAGGTCGCAGGTTCGAATCCTGCCGGGCGCGCCATAAGAAAAGCGAAATCAGTAACGATTTCGCTTTTTTTATTTTTAGAGACACCCTATCGGATTTGACTTATCATAAATGAGTGAAGATATTAAAACCTAAGGTGAGCGTTTCAAATTTTAAGAATGAACAGAACAAACATATTTTCAAAGGATTATAATCCTTTTCGAAAGCGATTTCGATCTGCAGCAACCTTTAGGGGAACTAAGCCCTGAAGGAAATTGAACCCAATCGGTAGGTAAACGTATCCGGAACCCATGCGAATGCTTGCACCCGTAAAAAAATATGTGTATCCGCTGCTGCTCGGCGCATTCCTTTTAGCGCCGTTTTCCGGTATGGCCGAGATTTACTCCTGGACCGACGAAAACGGCGTGCGGCATTACAGCGACACCCCGCCTCAGAGCGCGGTCCAGATGAATGTCGAGCAGGAAATTCCCCACGATCGGGAAAGGGATCGGCAAAACAGGGAAGCCTACATGAAAATGTTGGAACAAACCGCCGAGAAACAGCGGCAACGGGAAAAACACGAGCTCGAAGGACGGCTTGAAAGGACGGAAAGGCAGTTGCGGGATACCGAAAAGAAGGCCGAGCAAGCCCTCCAAGCCGCAGAAAAAGCACGCACCGTCGCCGAAGAAAAACAGCGCCGCAGGGAAATTTACGTGGCCCCCTGGATCGGTCCAGGCTATGGGCCGGCGCGGCCCGTTCCCTACGAGCGGCATCCGCGCCGCACGCCACCCCGCCAGGCCATCACTCCCTAAGCCCCAAGGTTGCTTAAACAGCATAACAGATAATAGATAGTGCTTCGACATAACTTTCAATTTCATAACAGCATCGCAAGTTCCTGAATAAAACCAGCGGTTCACTCCAAGGATCTTGCCTATTTTGCCATGTTGCTTACCCTTCGGGAAAGCCTGAGAACTTCAGGCTCTACGAGCAGCGCCTGCGGCGCCTTTATTGCTGAGGGTTCGAAGTAAAGAGCTACGACTTCACCCTCGACGCCTTGGCTCTGAAGCCCTCAGGCTGTTGCAACGTTGGGGTAAAGATGGACAGGCCGGCCATAAACTGATACGTAGCTTTGAAAACGACCCGAACCGTTTTCAAGGGCAAGCTTATCTGTCCTTGGGGAGGAGCTACGATGTCAGGGGTGAATGAAATTTTGCTGGTGGCCGCTATTGTCGCGGCGATATTTTTCGTTCCGCGGATGATGCCTGCCAAACGGCAGATCCCGATTGCCAGGCGGCCGGTGGTCATGTCGGCAAAAGCACGTTTGGCCGTTGCCGCATCGGTTGTATATCCATTCGCGGCGGCGGCATATTTTCGACCCTGGAAAAATGACCTGATCATTTACCTCTACCTCGGGGTAGGGCCGGTCGCGCTTGGATGGCTTTTGTACTGGGTTTATACGGGGCTTAGAAAATAAATGGGCAAGCGGGATGCCATATTCCTGACCGTCGAGGAGGCCCTCGAGGCCGTCTGCCTGGATTTTCGACGCTACGAGCCGCAGGTCATGCTGTTCGGCGAGGTTTTGCGGGTCATTTCAGACGGCGGGATCGTCCTCAAGAGCGAACCGGGAAAAAGCGGCAGATGGGTGGCCCCTGAAAGGGGATCAAAAATGGTGTGGTTTGACGGCGAAGCGCTTCGCGCCTATGTGTGCGATATTGTGAAATCCATGCGTCCTGGTGCCGATGCCATGGCGGCCGTCTGCTCACGGGTGTTTCGTGAGAGGGCTGTCCCGGCCGTCGATCCCGCAACGGGGGAACCCGGGGTTTGTATCGAAACGGGTATGGAAAAATTCGTCTGCGTTCAATGCGGAAACTGCTGCAAAGCCCTGGATTACCATGACGCGCTTACCGAACAGGACGTTGAGATGTGGAAGGAAGCGCAGCGATACGACATTCTCGCCTGGGTCGGTGTCGCCCAAAAAAAGGGTGGTGCGAGTTCCTATCGCATCTGGAAAGACCCCAAAACCGGAGAACTCGCAGATCAATGCCCGTTTTTGACAAAGGTTCCGGATAAAAATCGATGGATTTGCCGAATTCACGATATCAAGCCGCGTATCTGCCGCGACTATCCTGTCAGCCGCAAACACGGTGTCATGACGGGGTGCCGGGGCTTCGACAGGTAAGCCGAAATGAACCGACGCGACAGGCTTTTCAAGGCATTCAAACAAGGACCCAAGTTGCGATTAGGAAGGAGATAGAAATGGCGATACAAGAAGGACGACCAGCACCCGATTTCAGCCTCCCCGATGCCCGGGGAACGCAGGTGAAGCTCAGTGAATTCAAGGGAAAAAATGTCATCTTGTATTTTTATCCCAAAGACAACACGTCAGGCTGAACCAAAGAGGCCGAGGGATTCCGTGACGCTTACGGCGAATTCCTAAAATTAGACACGGTCGTATTGGGCATATCGCCTGACAAGGAACCGTCTCATCAGAAATTCATTGAAAAACTGGATCTGCCTTTTGCGTTGCTTTGCGATCCTGAAAAAAAGGTTCTAAAAACCTACGAAGCCTATGGTGAAAAAAAGATGTACGGCAAAGTCACCATGGGGGTCATCCGTTCCACCGTGTGGGTCGGGGCTGATGGCAAGGTCAAAAAGCACTGGAAACGGGTGGCCAAGGCCGCCGATCATGCCCAAAAAGTGTTAGAAACGCTAATGCAAGATAGACGTTGATATGCCGTTATTGCTTTTGATTTTCGCTTATATCGCCGGATCGATCAATTTCTCCATCATCATTTTCAAACTGACCGGCAACGGCGATCCCAGAGATGCCTTCAGCGGCAACCCCGGTATGACCAACGTTTACAGGCAAAGCGGATTGACCATGGCGGGCGTCGTGCTGCTGATGGATGTCGGGCGATCCTTTCTCGTAGCCGCAATGGCGGTGTCCATGCTTTCGGGGGGCTGGGTCCCCTGGATCGGCTTCGCCCTTATTGTGGGCAATCGCTACCCCTGTTTTCATGGTTTCAGGGGCGGCAAAGGCGTTGCCAATTATCTCGGTTTTTCTCTGTGGAGTGTCCCCTTTGCCGTTTTGATATCGGCACTGTCATGGCTGCTGTGTTATGCTGTCGTACGCATACCTTTCATCGGATCATTCGTCATGGTGTCGATTCTTGCCTATGCCTCCATGTCCCATTGCGCTTTTCGGCCGTGGTGTTCGGCCGGTGTGATGGTGACGGTGCTGTTTATTTTTTTGTCTCACCGTCGGAACCTGAGCGAATTGGTCGGCAAAGGCTAAATCGGGTTCATCGAATACAGTGGCCCTCATAAGAAATATGAAAAATAGTGCTATTTTTACGGGCTGGCTGTTGACAAAACCCAGGAGCTGTGTGATGTTCTGAGAAAACGGAAGCCCTTCCTGACATTCTTATGATCACGTTCAGAGATCTCTTCTATCCAAAGTAAGTGCTTAGAGAAATCAGTTTCAGGTAAACCGTGTTTGAAGACGCAAAAATGGCGCGTTTTGCGTTAAAGGATTTTCATAAACGAACGACAATAAACGATCGACAATTGGAGGATTACATGAATGATTTTCTTCACAGTCTTCGAAGCAACAAGGACAAGCGCTTCGACAGAAACCGAAGAAATTACGATTCGCCCGGTTACCGGCCAAACGACCGGATGAACACTGTTGACAGGAAAAGAAAGGGAACCTATCGGTCCCAGCAGAATGAACAGACACAGGCTTATGCCGCCATAAACAAACTGTTGCCCACCATCAAAAGTCTGCTGGAATCCCTGACGGAAGACCGCAAGAAGCTGATCGAGGCGGAAGAGCGCAAAGCCGAGGCCATGGAAACCATCGCATCTTTTTTGAAGCAGCTTGCAGGATCGACGGGATCTGACGTTCCCGCCCTCGAAAGCATAGAGTCGATTTGTGAAGGTGACAGATGCGAAGCCGCCCCCGAAGAAGCAGCGCGGGAGCAGGCGGTCGGCATCCGCGAGCCCTCCGATCCAAGCCGGTTATCCGAAGGGGAGAATGCAGCGGTCGCCACGACTGAAGGCGCAGAAGGAAACCAACGCGATGACCTGGTGTCGATGATTAAAGGGTTGCGAAACCAGGGCTTCAGCTATGAGAAAATAGCAAGGCACCTCGAGGAAAACAACATTCCGACCATATCCGGAAGAGGGCGCTGGCGCGGGCAGGCCGTTAGCAAGCTCTGCCAATAAATTTTTCTACGAAAAATTTATGAAGCGCGACTTCGTTGCTGTTATTTGCCATTATCGGCGCGATACCCAAAGCCACTTCGGATTGGCTTTTTCAGGGTAATGATTTTCATCATAAGAGGACATTCGCAAACCAGGCAACGCTTTCCCGGATAAAGGCCGATTGATGACCCGGGTCGCTCATGCGGTGGTCGCCGCCGGATTGGATGATCATTTTTTTCGGGCGGGAGGCGTGCTCATAGAGCGACCTGGCATGGGACACGGGAACCACCTCGTCGCAGGCTCCGTGGATGACGAGAATGTTTTTCACCTTATGCATGCTGCCTGTGATATCGAATGGGCTTGAGAGCGGATGATCGCCGGCAGGTGAAAACCGGCTGTGCAGGGGCGCGGCAAAGGTGACCACGGCCGCGACTTCCTCCGTATCACACACCGCAAGGCATACCGCACCGCCCATGCTGCTCCCGAAAAGCCCCAAATCCCCGCTGCAGGCATCCAGGGAACGCACCAGCCGCAGGGCATCCGATAGGTCCCGAGACCTTTCCGGCAATGATGCCACCTGATCGAATTCTCTCCTGCTGTCGCCGCAACCGCGATGATCGAACCTGAAATAGCCGATTCCCTGTCGGCAGCACGCCTTGGCCAGGGCCGTCTGCTTGGGAGAATTGCGGTCGGCTATCAGTCCATGGCAGCCAATCACCATGGGCGCGGGGAGCGCTTCCGGAAGGTGGAGGGTGCCGATCAGTCGATATCCATCGGAGGTAAATTCCATTGTTTTTATCATAACAGGCTTCCATAAGCCATTGATCGAAGAATCTCAATACCATATGATGGCCACCCTATGGCGTTGGCTGGCTGTGTCGAATACAAAAAATGGAAATGTATTATGGCGGTCAAGAAGAATCAAATCATCGAAGTTAAGATTGAAAAAATCGCCTTTGGGGGCAGGGGGCTTGCCAAACCGGACGGCTTTACGCTTTTTGTCGATCAAACCGTTCCGGGCGACCTGGCAAGCGTCCGGGTTACCAGGAAGAAAAAATCCTATGCCGAAGCACGTGTCGAGCATCTGATCGAACCTTCTCCCCTGCGCGTCGCTGCGCCGTGTCCGTACAGCGGTCACTGCGGGGGCTGCAAATGGCAGTTTCTCGACTACGAACAACAGATTATGTTCAAAAGACAGCATGTCCAGGAGGCGTTGGCGCACATCGGTCAGATCCGCGATGCCGTGGTCCACGAGACGCTGCCGTCCGACAAGGTCTTCGGTTACCGCAACAAGATGGAATTCACCTGCGCCGAAAGACGCTGGCTGCTCCCCGAAGAGATGGCGGTTGCCGATCCGCGGGAGGCCGGTATCGCCCTGGGCCTCCATGTGCCCGGAACCTTCTACAAGGTGCTGGACATCGATGCCTGCCTTCTGCAGTCATCGCTGGGAAATCGCATACTCGAAGATGTGCGTCGCTATATAAAAACGTCGGGTGAACCGGTTTACGGTTTGCGGAGCCATACCGGTTTCTGGCGCTTTGTCACCCTGAGGCACTCCGCCGCGCATGACCAGTGGATGGTGAACCTGATTACCGCCACGGAAAACACCGGTGTTCTGAGACCGCTGACAGAGATGCTGCTGGAAAAATATCCTGAGATCGTGTCGGTCGTCAATAACATTACCGCCAGCAAAGCAGGGGTGGCCTTCGGGCAGAAGGAAATCCATCTTGGCGGAGAACCTTGCTTGACGGACAGGATAGGGGGGGTTGCATTCAAGATTTCAGCTAATTCATTTTTTCAGACCAATACGGACGGCGCCCGGAAATTGTACGACACGGTAAAGGCTTACGCGAACCTGAAAGGGCATGAAACCGTGCTGGATCTGTATTGCGGTACCGGCTCCATCGCCATCTACCTGTCCGGTTGCGCCAGGGAAATCATCGGTATCGAACAGGTGGAAAGTGCCGTGGCCGACGCTGAGGTCAACTGTCTGGCGAACGGGGTCGTGAACTGCCGCTTCCTCCAGGGAGACATGCGGCACCGCCTGCAGCACGTCGATACCCGCGCCGAGGTAATGATTGTCGATCCGCCGAGAGCGGGCATGCACAAAGATGTCGTTCAAACCATATTAGAGATGTCTCCCGAAAAAATTGTTTACGTGTCCTGCAATCCAGCCGCCCTGGCCCGCGACGCGGCCATGATGTCCGCCGCATACCGGCTGATAGAAGTCCAGCCGGTGGACCTGTTCCCGCACACGTATCACATTGAATCCGTGGCGCTGCTGACAAAAAAGTCCTGGAGCTGAATGTAATAAATTCCGCTTCAGGACTTTTTTGTCAGTGAACGCGGCTTCCGTCTTCGCTCTTCCGTTGTTCTTCGAACGACGCCGCGACAAGTCGCGCTCCGCCGAGGCAGGTCGCCGCTATTAAACTGGAAATTGAATAGCCTAACCCATCATGTCGGGCTTGGAAGCGACGCAGTCGCGTTACATAAAAGCGTGGTACACGCTTTTATTGGCGCACACTTTTATTGGGATAGCCGTGCATAAACGTCCCTGATGACAGCGGCCGACAGGTGTTGCATGGCGGCACTCATGGCGCCGGCAAAGCTGGGTATCTCCATATCGGCAACGGCCTGCCGCACATGGTACCTCTTTTGCATCAGTGCGGCGTCCCCGCTGTTCTGCTCGTGGTTGTCGATCAAGGTAATGACGACCGTCAACACGGCTTCGGCGCTTTTCCCGTCGACCTCCTGGTAGAATTCCTCCACGACGCCGGTGACGATATGTGTGCAGGGCAGTACCGAGTCTTCGTAGAGCGCCGCTTTAAAAAGAGCGCATTCCTCAAAGTCGCGCATCAGAAAGAACGATGCGAGATCGCCCGGTTGGGCGCGCCACTTGTGATACACGTACTCGTCTCTCTTGAACGGCTTAACTTTGAAAACGATTCGGTTGGAATCGTAAAGGGGCGAGGCCTGAAAACGATCGATCCTGAGGACATAGGGAAGGGGTGCATTTTCCTCCGGTTGCGGCGGGTCATATTCGAGGGTGTAGTAGTGGACATCTATAGGCGCCTGCCTGATGCCGGTGCAGGCATGACCGCCGAGAAGGACTGCACACAAGAGCATGGCCATGAAAATCCTCAAAACGGTTTCGGGCATGGTGATGGTGTCCTTTCCTTTTTCTGGCGCCTACTTCCCCCTGCTTCCCATCGATTTCTCGACGGGCGGTTCTCCCAGAAACAACTGTGACGGCTGGTCGGCAATGCGTTCCAGGAACCGGTCGAGGCTTTTACCGGCTTTTTCGTAGCTTTTAAGTGTTTTTTTCATGTCTGCCGCCAACGAGGCGATTTCCTGATGGGACTGCTCCACCAGCCGGTTGCTGTTGACGGTAAGCCGGTTGATGTTGTCCAGGGAAGTGCGCATTCCCGCTATCAATGCCTGGATGTCGACCGCATTGTCAGCTATCAGGCCGTCGGTTCTTACCAGTGTCTTGTCGAAGAGGGCAATGGTACCGCGGCTTTCGGTCGACAGGGCGTCGATGTTCTCAACGGCGGCGGCGATGGCATCGATGGTCGTACGCCATTTCGTGGGCTCCATGGATTGCCTGATATCTTCGATGGCCAAGCGCATATCACCGGAGAGACGTTTGAGTTGGGCATCATCCATGGTTTGTTCCATTTTTGCGAGCATAGAATTCAGGTTTTGCAGGATGCCTTTGATGTCCAGCCCCTTGAATTCAACCAGCACGTCGTTAAGGGCGCCCATAATTTTCCTGATTTCTGATGGGCGGGTGTCGATAACGGGGTAGGGTGAAGGAAAGGCTTCCCGCTGAGAAACAAGAATATCTCCCGCCCTTTTTTTTTCCAGCTCGACATACATGAGTCCTGTGATGCCCACGGCTTTGAGTTCGGCAACGATGCTCTTGTCGAGTTGCAATCCCGTTTCAATTTTCAGCACCACCCTGATCAGACGCGCATCAGGTGCCACCCCGATGCTGTGAACCTTGCCAATGGAAACCCCCCGGTACTTGACAGGGGAATCACGGTCGAGACCCTGCACCGTTTCATCGAAATAAGCCACGTAGAATTTGCCTTTTTCGAGATAGTTCGACATCCCTAGCCAGATAACGGTGAAAACAACCATGGCGAACCCGGCTACCACGAAAATGCCTACTGCCATCTTTGTTCTGACCGATGCCATATGTCCTCATTACCCTCTTTTAGTGTCTATTCAAAACGTAATAGCAGCGAGATTATAGTTTGTTTCAGAATACCGTTCCATATGCCCTAAGCCCTTGGCGGGTTTATTTTTCAACGCATCATATCAAACCAAGGCATACCCTGTGCCCGCCGGATTATTGATGGAAACATTCAGATTTTTACTAAAATTCAGATAGTGGAAACATCATCAATCCGGCAGGGCACTACGACAGCCGTGCAGAATATTGATATATGGTGCTTTGAAAAAATAAACCCGCCACCTTCCACCCCAATGTTGAAACGGAACCTATATATGGCAGATGTGCAGTCATTGGGGCCGGGCATCTTCGCTTTCCGGGGTAAGCCGGCGCCTGAAGAACTGTTTCACCAAGGGGTCCGGGCTGTGCTTTTTAAGGAAGAGCGGGTTCCCTTCGGCAATGATTCCTTTTTTACCTTTATCGATCATGATCACACGTTTTGCAATGTTAAAGATGCTGTCGAGTTCGTGGGTGACGATTACCATTGTGGTTCCGATCATGGCGTTGATCTGTCGGATCAGTTCGTCGATTTCCATAGACCGCACCGGGTCCAGGCCGGCCGTCGGTTCGTCCAGAAATAAAATCTTGGGGTTGAGCGCCAGGGCCCGAGCCAGGCCCGCCCTTTTTTTCATGCCGCCGCTGACTTCTCCGGGCATGTGATCCTGATAGTCGATGAGGTCGAACTGGCAGAGCTTCATGCTGACAAGACGGCGTACCGCATCTTTGGGCAGATTTCCATATTCGACGATGGGCAGGGCGATGTTTTCCGCCAGGGTCATGGAACCGAAAAGGGCACTGCCCTGGAAAAGCACACCGATGTCGCGGAAGAAACGATGTGACGCTTCCGGGTCATCGCCGGTGACGTTCACGCCGTTGATGGTGATTTCGCCGGCATGAGGCCGCTGCAGCCCGATGAGGTGCTTCAACAGCGTCGATTTACCACTTCCGCTGGAGCCGACAATGACGAGGATTTCGCCTGCGGCCACGTCAAAGCTTAGGTCCTGCAGGATCACATCGTTGCCGTATTGTGCGACCAGGTTCCGAACTTTAATGATAGGTTCCGGTGACATACTTCACTCAAAGATCTGGCTCTGAGCGGGGATGACGATGCAAACACCCGAGAGCACCATATGACATTTTATTGAAATAGACGTTTAAGCCAGTTTTTTCCCGTTCAATTTTTAGCGGCGAAGCCGCGTTTCGTAAATTTTGCTCCGCAAAATTTACTACCAGTAGGAACGAATCACCGCAAAAATGGAATCGAAAAGAATAATCAGAAAAATACTGTTGACCACTGCGGACGTGGCGGCATTGCCCACCGCGGCCGCTCCGCCCCTTACCTGAAAGCCTCGCTGGCATCCGGTCCAGGCAATCAGCAGGGCAAACACGACGCTTTTAAACAGCCCCCAGAGCACTTCGAAAAGCGCCAGTGCATCGAGGGTCTGTGCAATATAGGTCCCCGGGGTCAGATCGAGCAGAAACACACCGACAACCATTCCACCGGTTATGGCGAAGAAATCGGCAAAAAGCGTCAGAAAGGGAACAACGATGACGGCGGCGACGATGCGGGGTACGGCCAGAAAAAGCGTGGGGTTGAACCCCATGGTGAACAGAGCATCGATTTCTTCAGAGATCTGCATGGTGCCGATTTCGGCCGCATAAGAAGAGCCGGTGCGACCGGCAACCACGATGGCGGTCATAATCGGTCCCAGTTCCGAAACCATGGCCATGGCAACCAGAGAAGCCACATAGATATTGGCTCCGAATTGCCGGAGCTGGATCGAAGACATGAACGCCATAATCAGTCCCAAAAGAAAACTGATCAGACCTACGATGGGGACGGCATCGACACCTGTTTTTTTCATAAGGGTGATGGTGTCTTCCACCCGCAGGGACCGGGGCTTGACAACCGTGTGCAGCAACCCCAATACGATCGAACCGAGAAAAGAGATCATGTAACGGAGATTGTGCAATTCTCTGATGGTTGATTCTCCGAAGCGCAGAAAAAAGTTTGGCTCCCTGACACGTTCAAAGATCGGACACTCGACGTCACGCGTGTAAACCGCGCGTTCGAAGAGCGCTTTCAGCTGACGGGTGGCGTTGACGATACTGAACTGTCCGCCACTGTTGCGGACTGAAGATTCCATATCTAAGACCGCCAGCAGACCGTAATCATCCAGATAGCTCACAACGGAAAGGTCGAGGGTCAACTGGGGAGGCGGATGGCTGTCTATGGAGGGCATCAGAAATTTGTATATGGCCGGCGTGGAATCGATATCGATATTCATTTTGAAACGAACGAGCAGGCCGCCGGACTCGTCTTCGGCGACGTCATAGATGTCTGCTGCGTCGGTCGTCGTTATGTGTCTCGTAACCATAAGCTGGTCTTCGTTCCGGCCGGCTGATGTTGTGATTGAAGCGGCGCAGCCGCTTCTAAAAATAGATACCGCCGGCCGTATTTTTATGACGTCCGGCAGGATCTATTTTCGCCACCCTTCGAGAGACAGGGCCGAGGATTCCAGGCTTGAAAAGTGCTGCGTGCATGAAACGGCTTCCGCCAAAATCTGCTGAATGTGCCTGAGCAGCCGGCAGGATTTGTAACAACCGGGAAAGTTCACCCTGTCATCGCAACCGCTGCAGGGGCTTTTGATCAGGTGTCCGACTTCAAAATCGAGTTTTTTATAAACAGTCGTGGTTTGCATAGCATCTTTCGCCGTTCACGCCGTCAACCATTCAGGCCGGAACGCGTAAACTGATCGTATCTGTACATCTTGGAGAGTGTTTTGACCGCCCTTTCCGGAGTGGTGAAAAACACCCCCTTGAAATCACTTTTTGCGGCCATGTAGATGGTTTTGTCCTTTTCATCGGTCATCAGCGACACGCCCACCACCGGTTTGCGGTGGCGTTCCATCAGGTCGACAATCTTTTGGACATAGCTCTTTTCTTCTTCTTCCAGGGCGTTTTTGATTCCAAGGAGAAATTCCTTGTCGTAGGAAGGGTCGGCCGCCATCACGGCATCCATATAATGGCCGATCAGATGCCTGCGTCCCATGATGCCCAGGTTGATGACGGCATCGCACCCCTCCCACTTGAGCAGGGTCTCTATGATGTCGATCGGCAGGTCACCGTCGGGTTCGCCCACCAGATCGATGGGGTTGGCACGGCTCCAGTAGGGCGGCAGCCACTGGTCGATGGTACGGATGATATCCGCAGACAGGTCGGGCACCTCCAACCCGTAGGCATTGCACAGGTCGGCGGTGACCACGCCCCACCCGCCGCCCAGGGTCATGACGGCGACGCGATTGCCTTTAGGCAGCGGCAGCGAGGAAAACCCTGCGGCAAGGTCCAGGAGGTCCATGGAGTGTTCGACCTTGACGATGCCGGCCTGTCGGCAGACAGCGTCGAATATGCGGCGATCCGTGCTCAAGGCCCCCGTGTGGCTGGAGGCCGCCTTGGTGCCTGCCGCGCTTTGTCCCCCCTTCATCAGGACGATGGGCTTTTGCATGCCGACGCGGCGGGCGCTTTCGAAAAAGCGGCGTCCATCCTTGACGCTTTCGATATACAGCATGACGGTCCGGGTAAGGGAATCGTCTTCAAGCGTTTCCAGCAGGTCCTCGATCGTGGTCATGGCTTCGTTGCCCGAGCCGCAGAAGCCGCGAATGCCGATGCCCTGCTGCTCCGCGAAGGCCAAGAACTGCGTTCCCAGGTTGCCTGACTGTGAAATCAGGGTGGTGGATCCAGGACGCGGTTTCACCGGCAGGCTGGTGCAGTTCAACTGGATGTGGGGGTTGCAGATGCCCATGGTGTTGGGCCCCAGTATTTGAATGCCGGCCTTTTGCGCGGCGGCGGCCAGCTTTTTTTCGAGAGCCTTACCCTCGGCATCGGTTTCGCCGAATCCCGAAGTGATCAGCAAAACGCTGGTGATGCCCTTGGCCTGGAGATCCGGGAGCAACCCCATGACGCCGGCCGCGGGGATGGTGATCACCGCCAGGTCCACCTTCTTTTCGATATCCATGACCGTTTTGTAGACATCCCGACCGGCGATCTTGCCCCCCTTGGGATTGACCAGGAAGATGTCTCCCTGATAACCGCTGCTGATGGTGTTTACCACCAGGGTGTGCCCCCACTTGCCCAACTGCGCAGAAGCCCCCACGAAGGCGATGGACCTGGGGTAGAAAATGGGGCGGATCAATTCCGGGACGACCGCGGGTTTTTTGGTAGGGCTTTCGGCATCGTCCCCCAGAACGACCAACGCGTCCACGGCAACGACACTGCCGTCGGGTCTGGTGACAAGTGGATTGATGTCGATTTCCGCTATCTGCGGGTACTTGACCGCCAGGTTGGACAGGCCAGTCAGCGTTTTTATCAGGAGTCGGCGATCGGCTTTCTCTTCGCCCCGAAAGGCATCCAGCAGCGCCCTGGTTTTAATCTCGTCCAGGATCGTCGCGGCATCCTGTTCCGAAAGGGGCGCCAGGCGAAAGGCCACGTCCGACAGGGCTTCGGTGAAGATGCCGCCGGCGCCGAACATGATCACCGGGCCGAACTGCCGGTCCCTGAACATGCCGGCCACCCACTCTCTCTTCCCGGCAACGAAAGGCTGCACCAGAAAACCTTCCAGGTCGTCCCCGGCATCCGCGGCGACCTTCACGGCGGCGTCCCTGACGTCCGCTTCGCTCTTGAGGTCGAGGCGTACCAGGCCCTTTTCGGTCTTGTGCATCAGGCGGCTGCCCAGTCCCTTCAGAACCACCGGGTAGCCCATGCCACTGGCGGCCTGAGCGGCCTCGTCCGGTGAGAAAACGGCTTTTTCGTCCACGACCGGGATGCCGCAGGCAGCCAAAAGGCGCTTGGCATCGTATTCGGAGAGGGCCCGCTGCTCCTTTTCCCGGGCTGTTTTTAAAAAATCATCAATGTTCACTTCCGATGGTCCTTTACTGGGCGTTTCAAATTTTAGGAACCGATTATTTTTAAATGAAACATTTATTTAAACATAAGAAATAAGACGTATCAAGGACTGAATTGCCAAGAGATTTGAAAAATTAGGTGAAAGAAGGAAAAAATGAGATAGCGGCGCATTCGCGTCACGTAAAAGCGTTTCCGGTGCATTTACTACCAGTCGGACAGGTCGGCAACCGGGTAGGTTTTGATGAAGCGCATCTCCAGGTTCCTGATGGTGATGTCCTGGGTGGCTCCCCCGGTCCCCTCGGTGAAGCCGAAAAGGATCTGCTTGAGGTCGTCGTGCACGGATTGGTCCAGTTCCAGCGGATTGCCATCTTTCAGGGTGCGGTAGATCAGGGGAGCCGTGTCGGCATAGGTGGCCCCGGTGTCCTTGAAGTTGCTCTTCTCTGTGGCATTGAGGTTGTCGAGGCGCTCCACCCAGGCCTTGAGCTGGTAGTCGTAGGTTTGACCGTCCCCGTTGTCGAGTTTCGGCCGTATCAGTTCCAGGCGGACGCCGTATAGCTGACCGTCCTCCATCCAGTTGTAGAGGTCGGTTCCCTTGGCAACCTGGTGGTAGCCGTCTGCGCCGGAAACCGAATCGGTGTTCAAGGAGTTCATGGGCTGGGTCGGGCCGCCGCCGGCGCCGTGGCGGTTGTCGTCTCGGGTGGCGACGGCGCTGCACGTCGGAAACACCGAGGGGGC
>JAJDNW010000055.1 GCA_022340465.1 Deltaproteobacteria bacterium
AACGAATTATCGGCATGAAAATTTCATCTTAGGTCATAAACCCTGAGATGTGCATCTGTCCGATGGCTGCGCATCTCAAGGGGTTATGATTTCGCCTACGAGATCGTATTCATAGGCATCGGTAATATGCACCCTGGAAAAAGTGCCGGGCTGCAAGGATGTCGCGCGCACGTAAGTGACACCGTCAACCTCGGGCGCCTGAAACCAGGTCCGGCCGGTGTAAAGATTTTCTTCAGAGGCTTCCTCGACCAGCACGGAAAGCGTCTTTCCAATATGCGTTTGGTTGTTGTCTTCCGCAATAATCGCCTGGCGGGACATGATCAGCTCATACCGTTCCCGGGCCGTCTCCGCAGGAACGTGATCCCCGAGGCGATGTGACGGCAGGTCATCGGCGTCCGAATAGGTGAACACGCCCAGGTGATCGAACCGTACCTTTTCGACAAAGGACAGCAGGGTGTCTATATCCGCCCCGGTTTCCCCGGGAAAGCCGACAATCAGGGTCGATCTCAGGCTGGCATCGGGAATGCGCGCTCTTATCTTTCCGAATAGATCGTACAGGTCGCTGCGCGTGTAAGAGCGCCCCATATTCCGCAGCACCCGGGAGCTGGCGTGCTGCACCGGGATATCGAAATAGGAGCACACGTTCGGAAGACCTCCCAGGGCCTCGATGGCTTCATCGTCAATACTTTCCGGGTGTCCGTACAACACCCGCAGCCAGACGTCTTTCGAAATATCCGCCAGTTTTTCCAAAAGGACGGCCAGCCCGTGGCGCATGCCCAGGTCGGAGCCGTAGGCCGTCGTTTCCTGGGCCACGAGCACGAGTTCCCGGACACCGTCCTCGATCAGGCGCCGGGCTTCATCCACGACCTGATGCAGCGGACGGCTTTTCTGGCGCCCCCGGAGCCGTGGTATGATGCAGTACGTACAGTGCCGGTCGCACCCTTCGGCGATCTTCAGGTAGGCCATGTGCGACTGGCTTAAAACCCGGCTGCTGTCGTTCACAGGCGGAGCGAGGGCATCCGGATCGGGAAACAGGCATGTATCGACCGTCTGATCCGCCTCGACAACCCTTACTATCTGATCGAATGCGCCGGTGCCGATAAACCGGTCCACTTCGGGCAAGGATGCGGCTATGTCTTTTTGGTAGCGTTCCGGAAGGCAGCCGGCTACCACGAGTCTGCTGCAGGCACCGGTTTTTTTCAGTTCCGCCAGGGCCAGAATGGTGTCGATGGACTCATCCACAGCCGATTCGATGAAACTGCAGGTGTTGATCACGATAACGTCCGCTTCTTCGGCTTCAGTAGTTATGACATGCCCGGCCGCCACGAGGCTGCCGGTCATCGATTCCGTGTCCACCTGATTTCTGGCGCATCCCAGGCTGACGAGATGAATCTTCATGTGTTGAGTTTTTTGACTTCCTCCGTTACCGCCGGAACGATTTCAAACAGGTCTCCCACGACCCCGTAATCGGATTTCAGGAAGATGGGCGCCTCGGGATCCTTGTTGATGGCAACGATCACTTTGGCCGAAGACATCCCCGCCAGATGCTGGATGGCGCCTGAAATGCCGCAGGCGACATACAGCGCCGGCGAGACGACCTTGCCGGTCTGCCCCACCTGGTCGGCATGCGGCCGCCAGCCTTCGTCCACGGCCGCCCGGGAGGCACCGACCGCCCCGCCCAGCGCATCCGCCAGCTCCTCGATCACGGCATAGTCGTCACCGCCCATGCCCCTGCCTCCGGACACGACGACTTCGGCCTCCGTCAGGTCGACCTTGCCGGTTTCCATGTGCTTTTCGATCAGCTTCACAGGCGATTCCCCCGGGGTCGCGTCGAGGGTCTCAATGCTGCCGGCCCCCTGGGATTCGACGATGGTCATGGAATTGGGCCTGATGGAAACTATTTTGAGGCTCCCGCCAAGCTCGACATCGGCCAGTATCTTGCCGCCGTACATGGGCCGTGTGGCGGTCACGGTTCCGTTTGCCCATGACAGGGCAATGCAGTCTCCTGCCAGGGCGGCGTCACAGCGTGCCGCCAGGCATGCCGACAGCTCCTTTCCCTGGGCCGTGGCACCGAAAAGCACCAGCTCCGCCCCCTCCTTCTCGATCAGGGCGGACAGCACGTCGGCATACGTCGACCCCGCATAGTCGGCAAGTTCCGGCTTGTCGGCGACCACAATCCTGTCGGCCCCGAACGTTTTCAGGGCCTCCGGGGCCGCCCCGAGGCCGGACCCCAGAACCACCGCCACAAGCTCGAAGCTGTTTGCGGCGGCTATTTTTTTGCCTTCGCTCAGTATTTCATAAGTCACTTTTCGAAACAGACCGTCTGTCTGTTCTGTTATGGCAAGGATGACGTTCGACATTTTTCACTCCTCTATGATTCCGCGTCTCGTTTGTAAATGCAGATCAGATAACCTTGGCTTCTTCATGCAGCGCCTTGACCAGCGCCGCCGCCTTATCCGCAGCCGTATCGCCTTCGATCATCTTTCCCCCCGAACGCTCCGGCGGTGTTTTCAAGGCCACGACACGGACCTTGGCCGCGCCGACGTCATCGGCGGACAACCCCAGGTCGGCCATGGTTTTTGTGTCCAAGGGTTTTTTCTTGGCCTTCATGATGCCGGGCAGCGAGGCGTAGCGGGGTTCGTTCAGCCCCCGCTGGGTGGTAAACAAAACAGGCAGTGCAGCCTCGACCACGACGCTGCCGCCGTCAACGGTCTTGTGGCAGGTAATCCGCCCGTCCGCTACCTCCTCCTTGAAAACCATGTTGATCAAGGGCAGGCCGAGTTTGTCCGCCACGGCCGCGCCCACCAGGTAGTTGTCGTCATCCACGGCCCGGTGGCCGGCAATAATCAGATCATAAGGCATCTCCTTCAGCACATGGGCGAGCACCTTGGCCGTTGCCAGACCGTCGGCGTTTTCCAAAGCCGGGTCGCTGACCAGAACCCCCTTGTCCGCCCCCATGGCAAGGGCGGTGCGCACGGCCTCGGCCGCCTTTTCGCGTCCCACGGTAACGATGGTCACGCTGCCGCCCTGTGCCTCCCGGATTCGCAACGCCTCTTCCACGGCAAGCTCGTCATAGGGGTTAATCACCCACTTGATGCCGTCGGTCTTAATGGATGCGCCGTCACCGGCGATTTCGATCATTGACTCCGTCGATGGCACCTGCTTAAGCAACACAATGATTTCCACGGGTTGTCCCTCCAATTATGTTTATGTATTAAATCGGCTTCTTAACACAATATCCGTAACCGTTGATAAAACCGTATGTTGCATTTATTGTCAATCGCAAAAATCAATTATAGGGGACGTTCATTAATTTATAAATAACTTGACACCCCTTAAAGCTACCGCTATGCTTTTCCGCATGCCACGAAAAGCGCGAATTGATGCACCAGGTGCTTTGCACCATATTATTGCCAGAGGCATTGAAAAAAAACCGATCTTTAAAGACGATGCCGACCGGAATAATTTTCTGGATCGCCTTGCTAAAATTTTGGAAGAAACCAAAACGCCCTGCTATGCATGGGCGATAATGCCCAATCACTTCCATTTATTGTTAAAAACCGGCCTTAAGCCAATTTCGATGCTGATGCGACAGCTGTTGACAGGGCATGCAGTCTACTTTAACCGTCGCCACAAGCGGCATGGCCATTTATTCCAGAACCGGTACAAATCAATTCTTTGTCAAGAAGATGCATATCTTCTTGAGCTGGTAAGGTACATTCACCTAAACCCTCTCCGGGCCGGCATCGTTGATGATCTCAAGGAACTTGCAAGGTATCCTTTCTGCGGCCACAGCGCCGTGACCGGCAAACATGTCTATCATTGGCAATACACCAACTATGTACTCGGCTTTTTTCATAAAAGAAAATCGGCTGCAAAAAAGGCTTATCTTCAATTTGTTGCAAATGGTGTTCCCCTCGGCAGGCGACCGGAATTTACCGGCGGTGGACTTGTTCGATCGGCAGGTGGATGGGCTGCTCTTGCTGGAATGAGGTCAGCAAATTTACGCATGGTTTCCGATGAAAGAATTTTGGGCGACGGCGATTTTGTTGAATCAACCCTGAAAACGGCTAACGAAAACATGGAACGCAGGTATCGCCTCAAGGCTGCAGGTTTTGACTTGGATACCGTGGCAAAAAGGGTCGCGCAGCTTCTTGAACTGCCCTTCGGCGATATATGGGAAAAAAGCAAAAGACCCCGGGTCGTAATGGCTAGAGATATGGTTTGCTACTGGGGAAACACGGAACTGGGCATCAGCATGACAACGCTCTCAAAAAAATTCGGACTATCCCAACCGGCTATAAGCATTGCTGTACGTAGAGGTGAAAAGCTGATTAAAAGCAACAAATATACATTGACGAACAATTAGATATTTATATATTTATGAACGTCCCCAAAATTTATCAATAGACAGATCATTTTCCACCGGGATGATGCGGTTGGGCATTGTGCAGAAAGTCTACGACATCGCCGACGGTCTCAAGCATCTCGGCCTGGTCTTCATCGATGGGGACGCCGTAATTTTCCTCGAGATAGAGGATGAGCTCCACTATATCCAGGCTGTCGGCTCCGAGGTCATCCACCAGGTAATCGTCCAGTGTCAGGGTTTCCGGCCTTAGGTTGAATTTTTCAGACAAGATATTCTTTACGGAAGCGTAAATTTCCTCTTTTCCTTGGTGCATGTTCCTTCACCTCATCTGATGAAGACCCTGCTGTAGAGACAGGGTATCGGCGCGCCGCAACGGTTCCGATGGGTTGTAAAAAAAGTCCGCGCCGGGCACGCAACCGGACGATCGCCCGTGCGGCGGCACCCTATTTCCCGGTCAGCGTCGTGACGTGTTTAGCGCTCTTTTCCACCAGATCCCTGCCGACATAATCGTGGTGATATTGGTTGTTCAGGTAATCATTTGTCTGGTCGCAGTAATAGGGGCTTGCGGGAACGCCGCAGGTGCCGGTGGGGATGATCGTAAGCGAGGCGTTCCAGTCGGCCAGGGAATAGATGTGGCGGTGGGACGCGCCGTGATAGACCTCGAAGGGCTTGGTGTAGCGGTACATGTAGGGACTCACGGTGTGCGAGCTGCCGCCGACGGCATAGGGCCCCCGGTTGAGCTTGAAGATCCGGTCCAGCATCCTGACGCTGCCCAGGGGGTGGGCCAGGGTCAGCCGGTGGATCTTGCCCCACTGCCATTTGTCCGGATTTCCTCCCATCTCCTTTTCCAGCCAGGCGACCGCATCCTTGAAGCTCATTCTCACCACATCGGTGAAGGTCTCCCTGCGGTCCGCGGTCCCGGCCCGGTCATACCAGCTGGAAGAGCGGTTGGCCCACACCCGCTCCACTGCCAGGCTGGTGACGAACCCCGGGGCAATGAATTCGTCGAACAGGTCAGCGCCGAGGTCGTCGGCGAACACGTTGCGCATGAAGCTGACATAAAAGGTTTCAAACAAAGCCGCCGCCCCACTGTCGGCGGTCATCACGCCGTCCCAGTCCGCCAGCAGGGACGCCGCCCGCCTTTCCAATGGGGTCAGGTCGCCCGCAGACGATACAACGGCAACCAGGTCCGGCAGCATGCCCTCCACCAGCTTGGATTTCCAGTCGGCCTGCATCGCAATAACGTCCTCGACGGAAAGCGTCTTTTTGGAGGCCAGCATCTCCTCGATCCGCCGGAAGCGGTAGTCCGGTACGAACCAGGCGCTGATGTAGTAGGGATAGGCGTCCCCCACGGTTTTGTTGTTGGCCGAACAAAGGTAGCCCGATGCCGGGTTGTAGCTGTGCGGCAGCTCCTCGAAGGGCACAAACCCCTTCCAGTCGTAGCGGTCGGTCCAGCCCGGCATGACCGCCATGCCGGCGCCCTTTTCCCGTATGGGAATGCCGGCGGCACAGTAGAGGCCGATGTTGCCGTCCACGTCCGCGTAGACGACGTTCTGGCTCACGGAGGTGAACGTCTTCACCGCATTTTTAAAGTCATCCCAGTTGCGGGCTTTTCCCAGAAGATATAGCGTGCGCGACTCATTGCTGTAAGCGTTGCCTGTCCAGCGCATGGAGATGGCGGTATCCCCAAGCTCTTTGAGTTCCGAGACAATCGGCCCCCGGTGGGTGAAACGGATCTCCTTCTCGACGACATCGCCCCCCTTTACGCCGATCTTTTCACGCCTCACCTGCATCTCTTTCCACTGACCGTTGAACTCGTACTGGTTGGGGTTTTCGGGATTGATCTTCTCCAGGTAGAAATCCATGTCGTCGACCATGACGTTGGTGAATCCCCAGGCGATGCGGTCCGTGTGCCCGGCGGTGACAAAGGGCTGCCCGGGCACGACCACGCCGGTGACGTTCAAGCCCCCGCCTTCCACCACCTGGTGCATCTGGTACCAGATCCCGGGCGAACTGAGGCCCAGGTGCATGTCGTTGGCCAGAATCGGCTTGCCGGTGACGCTTTTCTCGCCCGACACGACCCAATTGTTGCTGCCGCTGAAAACGGTGAGGCCGATTCGCTCCAGCATCCCGGCCCCGGCAAGCAGCGTGTCGTCGATCCCGATATCGGCTGTTTTTCCCGTGAATTCCGGATAGATCACCCGGCCGTACCCGGCGGCATCCGGCAAAATCTCCTGCAGCCGCTCCCGGCCGACCTTTTCCAGGACCCGGTGGAACATGATTTCGGTCGACCACGCGGTGGAAAGGTCGAAGGCCATGAAACTGACCACGTTGAAGACGTGTTCCACCTGCCATTTCTCGGGCGCATAACGGAGGATGGAAAACTCCACCGGCAGGCGGTCCCTGTGGCTGCCCACGTACTGGTTGACCCCGTCGCAAAAGGCCTCGGCCAACTGCAGAATGCCGGCGTCGGTTTTCGAGATGATCAGCCGCGATTTTTCCGGGATGCGCAACGCCCGCATGAGATGGTCCACCTTAACGGTCTGCTCGCCGAAAATTTCCGAAAGCCTCCCCGAGGTGGCCCGGCGGATCAGGTCCATCTGAAACAACCGGTCCTGGGCCATGCACCAGCCGACGGCCCGGTACAGATCCGGTTCGTTCCTGGCGTAAATG